>JAHCHD010000087.1 GCA_026129915.1 Bryobacterales bacterium | reverse complement strand
CAGGCGCTTTCCACAGGCGATGGCCACCTCTGGGCATCCACGTCTCCTCACCACTCCTTCCAAGCTCGGCGGCGAACTCCTTGAACAGGTTTTGCCCGCCCACGAAGCCAAAACGCATAATGCGCGGCCCGACGTCGGTGGTGGCAATCAGTTCCACCTCCCCATTGGTCACCCGGTAGCAATTCGGCCAGCCCGCGTAGGGAACCTTTTCGACAGTCACAGCAGCACTCCCCCATACATTCGTCAGTAGCAGCGCAGCCGCGAGGGCTAGCGCGTTCACGAGTCCGTTTCTGTTGAGCATCGCTAGCCATTATTCCGCAAATTGCGGCTGTGATAGGATCCCGCCATGAACCAGCGCAAGCCTACGCCCCCAACTGACCCTTTCCGGATGGCACAGGAGCCGCGGGAATGCTGCCCAGCCGGCGATTGCGAAGAACCCGCTCTGGATCGCCGCGACTTCTTTCGGTTCGGAGGCTGGGGCGCCGCCGCAGCCGCGCTCTTTCAGCCCCTAGCCGCCGCGCAGCTCGAAAGATCTGCAGATGGTGGCGGTTCACCGGAGCAGCAGCGCCTGCTATCGGACCCTGCTTGGCCGACGTTACGCGCTTATCGAGGCGAGCACCTCGACCGGCTTGCGATGCCCATTGGCGGCGTGGGAACCGGCTGCCTCTCGCTGATGGGCAACGGAGCTTTGCGTGATTTCGAGGTGGTGAACCGACCGGCCAAGGGGTTTACTCCTGTCGTTTCCGGCGGCGCGCCTTTCTTCGCAATCTGGTTCGAAAGCGGCCAACAGAGGGGCGCCCGGGTGCTGGAGGGGCCCCTGCCTGTCCGTGCGTTCGAAGGCAGCCACGGCAGTCTTGACGCCACACACAACCTGCCTCGCTTCACCGACGCTGAGTTCCTCGCGGCCTGGCCGCTCGGCCGACTGGAACTCCGCCAATCCGGGGTGCCGTTAAAGGTCTCCCTAAAAGCATTCAGCCCCTTCGTGCCCACGGACTCCGATGCGAGCGGCTGGCCCATGGCGGTGCTTTGCTACGAAGTCACCAACCAGTCGCAGCTCCCCATGCGCGTGTCCGTGTGCGGTACACTTCCGAACTTCGTGGGAATGGACGGCTGGGAAACCACCCGAGACTGGAAGGGCGACCGGCACCCTGCCGGTGCGAGCAAGAATCGCAACCGGGAAGGCGCGGCCACTCCAGGCATCGCAGGCGTCTTCCTTGATTCCGAAGGCGTGCCGGCTTCCGCGGAGGGCTGGGGTAGCCTTGCCTTGGCTGCACTCCAGCCTGCCAGCGACCTGGCCCAGGTGAGCCTGCGCACCCACTGGACAAACCCCCAGTGGGGTGGGGCAATTCTCGATTTCTGGGACGACTTTGCCGCGGATGGCATTCTGGATTCCCGCCCAGACAGCGGCCAGGATGCCCCCATCGCCTCGGTTGCCCAGCTAGCTACGATTCCCGCTGGCACCACTCGCGCCTTCCGCTTTCTGCTAGCCTGGCACTTTCCCAACCGCTTCACCTGGAATACCAGGGAGGAAAACCGCACGGACGAGGACAGAATCGGCAACCACTACACCACCCGCTTTGCGAATGCATGGGACGTCGTCGCCCGCGCCGCGGAGGCGCTTCCCGCTCTGGAGCGTCGCACGGTGGGTTTTGTGTCAGATTTTTTGGCTTCGAGTCTGCCGCCGGTGGTGAAAGAAGCGGCTCTCTTCAACGCAAGCACTCTGGTTACTCAAACCTGTTTCCGCACCCCTGACGGGAAGTTCTACGGCTGGGAGGGTACGGCTGATTCCCGCGGCTGCTGCCACGGCTCTTGCACCCACGTCTGGAACTACGAGCAGACGACGCCATTTCTGTTTGGCGACCTCGCCTGGAGCATGCGCGAGGTAGAGTTTTCGCATGCCACTGATTCCCAGGGGCTGATGAGTTTTCGCGTGCATCTGCCCCTTACCCGCGCGCAACAGTTCGGCAGGCCCGCCGCCGATGGCCAGATGGGCTGCATCATGAAGGCATATCGGGACTGGCAGCTATCGGGTAACGAAGTCGCGCTGCGCCGTATCTGGCCCGGTGTCAAACGCGCCATGGAGTTCTGCTGGATTTCCGGGGGCTGGGATGCCGACAAAGATGGCGTGATGGAAGGCGCGCAGCACAATACGATGGACGTGGAATACTACGGCCCCAATCCGCAGATGGGCTTTTGGTACCTGGGCGCCCTCCGCGCATGTGAACGGATGGCGGACTTCCTGGGGGAAGGGGAGTTCGCCGCAACCTGCCGCGACCTCCGCACCAAGGGCAGCGCCTGGATGGACGAGCAACTCTTCAACGGAGAGTACTACGAGCAGCATGTCCAGCCTCCCGGCGATGCCTCAAAGGTGGCCCCGATGCTGCTGGTAGGGATGGGAGCCAAGGATCTCGCCAACCCTGACTTCCAGTTGGCTTCCGGCTGCCTCGTAGACCAGTTAGTGGGCCAATATATGGCCAGCATCTGCGGCTTGGGCTACCTGGCGAAGCGCGAGAACATGGAAGCCACCTTGCGCGCCATCCTGAAGCACAACTACCGAGAGAGCCTTGAGGAGCACTTCAACTCCATGCGGTCCTTTGCCTTGGGTAAGGAAAAGGCGTTGCTGATGGCGTCCTATCCAAAGGACCGTCCGGCCAAGCCGTTCCCATATTGGAGCGAGGTAATGACCGGTTTTGAGTACACAGCCGCAGTGGGAATGCTCTACGAGGGGATGACCGCCGAAGGGCTCACCTGCATCCAGAATATCCGCGACCGCTACGACGGATGGAAGCGCAGTCCATTTGACGAAGCCGAATGTGGTCACCACTACGCAAGGGCGATGGCAGCGTGGGCGGCAGTGGTGGCGCTTAGCGAGTTCCGCTACTCCGCGGTGACTGGTGAGATGATGCTAACCGCGAAACCCGGCGCCCATTTCTGGTCGACCGGCTATGCCTTTGGGCGATGCGAGGTAGCAATCCGGGATGGCGCAACCGTTGCCACGTTGCGCGTCCGCGAGGGCTCCGTGCGGTTACAGAGTCTGCGCCTTGCGGGAGTGGGTATCGGCCAACTGGCGCAGCCGCGGACCCTGAGCGCCGGGGAGTCGCTCGAACTTCGGGTCTCACCGTCGGTGTAACCCGGGCGCGCTGCACCGGCGACGTAGGCCCGAACACGGCGGCGCGGTTTTGGTTGCCGCGAGGTGACCTGCGATAGAATTCCTGACAAATGATAAACCGACGCTCTTTTCTTCAATTGGCCGCCGCGGCGGGCGCATCCGTAGTTGCGGGGGATCGTGTGCGCGCCCAGACGCAACGACCGAACATTGTTGTGATTCTCGCCGACGATATCGGCTATGGCGATACCGGCCCGTACGGCGCAACCAAATTGAAGACCCCCAACCTCGACCGCCTCGCTGCCAGGGGCCTGCGCTTCACGAATGCCTACTGCTCCTCGGCTACCTGTACCCCAACCCGGTATGCGCTGCTCACCGGCGAGTACGCCTTTCGCAACCCGAAGGCGGCTGTGTTGCCAGGCAATGCACCTATGCTGATTGCGCCCGGCCGTCACACCGTGGCCAGTGTGCTGAAGGAGTCGGGTTACACCACGGCGGTGGTCGGTAAGTGGCACCTCGGCCTGGGCGATGACAATGTCGATTGGAATGGCGTCATTAAGCCTGGCCCGGCAGAAATTGGGTTCGACTACTCCTTCCTGATTCCTGCCACCGGGGATCGGACCCCCTGTGTTTACACCGAGAACGATCGCGTGGTGGGACTCGATCCCAAGGATCCCATTGAGGTGCAGTACGGCACGCCTATTCCGGGGGAGCCCACCGGGGTTCTCAATCCGGGGCTGCTCCGCTGGCACCCCAGCCACGGACACGACCAAACCATAGTGAATGGCATTAGCCGCATCGGCTACATGAAAGGCGGCGACAGCGCCCGCTGGGTGGACGAGGGGATGGCGGACACCATCACCCGCAAGGCCACTGACTACATTCGCAAGCAAGGCCCCACAGCAAGGGAAGGGAAGCCCTTTTTCCTCTACTTCAACACGCACGATGTACACGTGCCGCGCGTGCCTCATCCGCGGTTCCAGGGCAAGACCGGGTGCGGCATTCGCTGCGATGCCACTCTGCAGTTTGACTGGTGCGTCGGCCAGATTATGGAAGCCCTTGACGAGCAGCAACTGGACGAGAACACGCTTCTGGTGGTCACCAGCGACAATGGCCCCGTGATTGATGACGGCTACGAGGACGGAGCCTTTGAAGACCTGAACGGACATACCCCGGCGGGCCATCTTCGGGGCAGCAAGTACAGCATCTACGAAGCAGGCACCCGCATGCCCTTTCTTGTCCATTGGCCGGGACGCGTAAAGCCCGGGGTTTCCGACGCACTGATGACCCAGGTAGACTTTCTGGCCACCTTTGCCGCGCTTGCCGGGGCAACGCCTCCTGCCGCGGCGGGGCCAGATAGCCTCAACATGTTGCCAGCGCTTCTGGGAGAATCCACGCAAGGCCGCAAGTTTCTGGTGGAGCACGCCGGTGCGCTTATCGCCCTGCGCATGGGCAAGTGGAAGTATATTCCGGCATACGACCGGCCGGTGGGTTCGATGTATTGGAACCGCGCCCAGCGCCCCGCAAATTCACCCGCGGAACTCTATGATCTGGATGCCGACCCCAGCGAGACAGCCAACGTGGCGGCTCGTTTTCCAGCGGTCGTCAAGAGCATGGACGCCTTGCTGGAAGCCCTGCGCACGAATCCCAAAGCGCAGCCCTAACCGGCTGCGGATCGGTTGAGCAGCGGTCTGGCGACGCCTCCCGGCCTAGATGCGGCCTGGGTGGATGAGCAGTTTCCCCGCGGTTCCCCGGGACTCGAGCGCGGTCTGTGCTTTGCCTGCTTCGCTTAGCGCGTAGGTGGAGTCCACCCGCACGTGCAGTTTGCCCTGCTCGATGCTGGCGAAGAGTTCTCCGGCACGCCAGTCAGTCTCCTGGCGGTCCCGCAGGTAGTGGGCCAAGTTCGGGCGGGTAAGAAAGAGGCTTCCATATTCGGCGAGGCGCAGGGGCGAGAAGGGCTCGATGGGGCCGCTGGACTGGCCGAAGGTCACCATCATTCCTCGCGGTTTCAGGCACCTCAGGCTGCGCGTAAAGGTGCTGGCTCCCACAGAGTCGTACACCACGTCCACTCCCGTGCCGCCTGTCAGTGTGCGCGTCGCCTCCAGAAAATCCTGGCTGCTGTAGAGAATGGTGTGGTCGGCTCCTGCCTCACGCACCAGGGCTGCCTTTTCCTCCGTGGAGGTCGTGGCGATCACAAAGGCCCCCAGCGCCTTCGCCATTTGCACCAGCAGCAAGCCCACGCCGCCCGCCGCGGCATGGATCAATGCCGTGTGCCCGGCTTTCAGCTCAAAGCTCGAGCGCACCAGATAGTGTGCGGTGAGGCCCTGCAGCAGTGCCGCCGCGGCGATGTCCAGCGAAATTGCGTCTGGCACCTTCACCAGCACCCTTGTGGGAACCTTGGCGTATTCCGCGTAGGCGCCGGTGGTCATGCACCAAGCCACCCGGTCTCCCGGCGCGAAGCCCTCCACGCTCTCTCCAATGGCTTCCACTGTGCCCGCCCCTTCCATGCCAGGCACAAAGGGGAGCGGGTTCTTGTATAGGCCGGTTCGCTGGTAGACATCGATGAAGTTGACTCCCGCAGCCTCCACCTTCACCAGCACGTGGCTGGAATCGGCCGAAGGTTTGGGGATCTCCCGGACAGCAAGCACATTCGCCCCGCCGAACTCATGGATTTCAATCGCATTCATCGTACTCATCCTAAGTGCTCCTCTTCGTTAGATCTCAACTGCTCTGGCGAATCCGATGCAGCCCGAACAATACCCGGTATGCGCGGCGCGTGTGCGCGAACACGGCATACATCAGAAGCCAGGCCAGCACAAAAGGAAACGCGGCCAGTTCGGCCAGTGTGCGCAAGGACGCGGTTCCCTGCAGCCCCCACCGCGCCGCGAGCAGGCTCTTGGCATTGCGCCAGTTGCTCCGGTCGAGCCAGAAGCAATCAGCGTTCTCGTTGGCCACTAGTACCTTTACCGGAAGCCGCAATGCCAGCCACCATTTCCAGCGCTGAAGTACGGGAGAATCCGCACACAGGATTGCCAGCACCTGGTAGTCATTCGCGCGCAGTTCCTTCAGAAGGGCAACTCTGGCGCGGCGGCTTGGATACTCCTGCGTGGTGTAGACGCGGCGGGGCAGAATCTGGATGCCTTCCCCCGGCGCTCCATAGCAGGTAAGCAAATCCACATCCACTGCGCCGCCGCAAACCAACCGCAAGATGGGCCCAAAATGCTGGGCGAGCGGGCGCGGGCCGCTTTCCACAAGCAGCACACGGGTGACAGGTGGCAGGGTGCCGCGAAGCCAGTAGCGCATGGGGTCCGTCTTTTAGGGGAACAGAGCCCGGTTGGCGCTGTCAATGGGTACAAGACAGACGGCCAGGCGGAAGTCCACACGGACGGGGGCATTGCAGCAACCGAGCAGCGCTATTCCAGTACCCGGACGAGAGATGCCCCCAGACGGTTGCGGAGGATCACTTCCACTCTGCGGATGGCAATGGCGTCACCATCTACAGGAAACTGCGCCCGCAAGGTGAACTGCCCGCCCCGGTCACTCGCGCGGAAGAACGCGGAGAAGAGATCGCCCACCGCCGCCTGCACGCCGCCTGCGTCGCCGATTGCCTGGTTGCTCGCGTCGAAAAAGCGGAATTCGATGCTGGAGGCGGACCGCGTGTTGTCATAGCCCGTCACCTGTACCGTAAGGCTTCCCGACGCGCGCTGCAGGCTGCTATCGCTCCACCGGGGGGTATCGGAACGGATTTCGAGATGTGCACTCTGCTCCCACTGCGCGAGCTTTCCCACAAGGCGGATCTTGCCCGAGGAGGTGCCTGTCTGAAAGCGTGCGACGCCAGATCCGCTCGGCAGGAACACTGCGTCTGTGGTCCCGGCCTCCACCCGGAATGCCAAGGTGCGTGTGCCGCTGTCAATAAACCGGATGGCTGCGTCGTCGGGCATGTCGCCGATGTCTTTTTCGAAGCGCAGTTCCAGCGAACCGTTTACCTCCGCCGTTGTGGCGGAAACCAACTGAATGCGAACCTCCGCCTGGGAATTGCTGTCGAGCATGCTGCCCGGTGCTTGCAGCGCGAAGTTGGGGATCACACCCGGAAGGCCTTCGCCAATCAGGTTGATGACGCGGCCATCTGCACTCAGCGAGGCGGGAATCAGCCCGGTACGGGTAGGGCTGAAGCGCACCTTGAATTCGTATAGGGCGTTGTGGGGTACTGTTCTGGTGCCGTCGGGCGCTTCTACCACCGAGTACGCGCTACTGCCACCGGAAATAACGGGCGGGGCGATGGTTACGCTACTGCCGGTGCTGTTCACCACCCGGTAACTCTTGGTATAGGCCTCCCCAAGGCGAACGTTTCCGAAGTCCGAGGTGGAACCGTCGATTACCTGCCGCTGGCCCAGAGTATCGATCTCAAACATCACGGTGCGGCCAGCAGCGGTGCCCTTAAGCACATAGGTTTGCTGTGCCACGGCGAGGTATGCCTCGTAGCACTGCGGCTTTGGCGGCAAGTAGCGCACCTGAAACCCATAGGTTCCGTTTGCGCGCAGCGTGCCCGGCGGGGTTGAGATTTCGGTCATCAAAATGAATGCGGTTCCTCCACCGCTTCCGCAGACATCCGTCTTTGGGAACACACGCAGGTTGGTGATAATCGTATCTGCCCCACCGGGGTTGCGCAGTTCAAAGCTGAGGTCGGCCATGTCGTTCTCGCGAATGTCGGGGAAGTCCACCACCGTGCCCTGCAACTTGGGAGTTGTAGGTATTACGGCTTCGTTCACCGCAACGCGGGTAAGGTAGAGCTGAATCTGGGCGGGCAAACCCAGCGTCATCAGCAGGCAGAGTCCGACAGCGCGCAGCATCAATTGCCCCCTGTAATGGTGATGGTAGGGTTTCCGATGCGGATCACCGGGGGTGGCGTGGTTCCTCCACCGGGTCCACCGGCACTGCCTCCGCCTCCGCGACCCATGCTCACGGCCAGCGCGCCACCCGCGGCCGCGCCTGCTACCAGCACCACAAGCAAGGCCTTGCCACCTCCACCCCCGCCGTTCTGCTTCACACCCACCAAGGCTCTTGCCGCGGGGTCGCTGGAGTCATCGTCAGATCTCCTGGCGGCCTTGCCCTTCACTCGAACCATAGGCGGCAGGTGCCCGGTATCCGGTGGTTCCGATGGCAGGTCTCGCGGTGCCCGGTTCACCGTTGGCAGAAGCGCGGCACGCCGTTCTTCCGGTGCCGGTTCTGGCGCAGCCTGCCCAAGCGCCGGGCGTGCCTCGATTACCGGGTTGACCGCGCGGGGTTCCGCGGCAACCTCCCTTGCCTCTGGCGGTGGGTTCTCCGTAACAGTCGAAGCCGGGGCGGTGGCCCGTTCCGCTGGCGCTGGATTCGCTGGACCAGCTGCGGATGATGGGAACTCCTTCACCTTGCGAGCCAAGTGTACCTCCACCATCGCACCCGCTCTCGCAGTGCCGAAGGCCGCAATCACGTGTACGAAAGTAATCCCCGCGTCAGAGCGCCAGTCAAAGCCGCGTACGGCGGCTTCCCCGCGTTCGTCAGTGAGCGCAATCTCTGAGCTCAACCCGTTGAGGAACACGCCGCCCGGCCCCGCCTCTGGCATGCGGAAGCTTACGGTTGCCCCGCGCACCGGCATGTCCCATTCGTCGGTGATGCGCACCTGCAGCACATTGGCGGAGAGTGTGCCCGCGATCTCTGTCAAAGGCGCCGGGGTGAGCGCCTGAATCTTGAGCCGGGTGGGAGCGGCGCCGGGCGCTTCATTGCTTTGCGCCGGAAGTGACGGCATGGCAAGCACCACCGCGAGGAGGATTGCCAAGGCTTTTCCGGTTGCTCTCTTCCATCGCGTGAGGGCTCCGGTCTGCGAGGTGCTGGCGCGCATGCGCAATCTCCTGTGTGGACGCTCTGTTTCTGGAGTCTGGCGTCTCGGTAAGGTAGTCGCCCGAAGCGGAAAAATTCTCAAAGAATCTTGCAACAGGAAACAAAAAAATGCCCGGATTCGACATTTCCAGCCCATTTCGGGGTCCGCAACGGAACCGCTGCGCTAGCCTGAAGGTGGAATCCATTTCCATGAGCAACCTTCCCATCGCGCTTACCATTGCCGGTTCTGATCCTTCGGGAGGCGCGGGCATCCAGGCTGACCTCAAGACCTTCCACCAGTTCGGAGTCTATGGCGAGGCCGTCATCACGCTACTTACCGTCCAGAACACCTGTGAGGTGGCGCGCGTGCAGGTGATGTCGCCCGGCCTGGTGACCGATCAGATTCGGACCGTTGTCAGTGACATTCCTCCCGCCGCCGCCAAGACTGGCGCGTTAGGCAGTGCGGACATGATCATGGCTGTAGCCGCCGAGACCCGGTACTTCCGTTTTCCCCTGGTTGTGGATCCCGTGATGATCTCCAAGCACGGCTCCCCCCTGATGGCCCCGGAAGCTCATGACACCCTGAAGCGGCACCTTTTGCCCCACTGCTTTCTGTTGACACCTAATCTGTATGAGGCGGGTGCTCTAGTTGGGAAGGAAATCGAGACGATCGAGGGGATGCGCGAAGCTGCACACGTCATTGCCAGCCTTGGCCCGCGCGCGGTACTCATCAAGGGCGGCCATCTCGTTGGGAATGCCCTTGACCTGCTGTTGCACGACGGCGTATTCCACGAGTATCCCTCACAGCGTTTCGACACTCCCCACACGCATGGCACAGGTTGTACGTTCAGCGCCGCCATTACCGCTTGCCTGGCCCGCGGGCTCGCCCTTCCAGGCGCCGTTGCGGTAGCCAAGCGCTACATCAGTGAGGCGATTCGGACGAATCCTGGCATTGGCGCCGGCAACGGACCTGTGAACCACTTTGCCCCCGCCGGACTCTGATTCCAGGGCCCCAGCATGAAGGGATTTTAGGGGAAGGGTTGCATCTATGCCATGCAATAGCCGATAACGAAACACAGGAAACAAATGGAGGCGGACTATGATGCGCACGCTGGCGGTTGACATTGGCGGATCGAAGATCAAAGCCATGATATTGGATGAAGAGGGTAACCCAATAACAGAGCGCGAGCGCATCAAGACGCCAAGCCCGGCAAGCCCGGAGGCTGTGATGGCAGGCATTCTGGAGCTTGCCGATCGCCTGGGAGAGTACCACCGTGTTTCCGTTGGCTTTCCTGGCGCGGTACGCCATGGGGTGATTGAAACCGCACCGAATCTTGACCCCTCCTGGCACCGTGTCGACTTGCAGACGGAACTCGCCGGGCGTCTCGCCCGCCCGGCGCGGGTAGCCAACGATGCCACTGTGCAGGGTTACGGCGCCATCACTGGCCATGGAGTGGAACTGGTGCTCACGCTTGGCACCGGGCTCGGCGCCACTCTGTTTCTGTGTGGAAGACCCTTGCCCAACTTTGAGCTGGCCCACCACCCGTTTCTGCATGGCAAGACCTATGAGGAAATGCTGGGCCGCAAGGCGCTGGACCGCGATGGGAAGAAAAAGTGGAACCAGCGCGTGGAAAAGGCCCTCGACCAGCTATACAAGCTTTTCTACTACGACTCGGTTGCTCTGGGCGGCGGCAACACTGAGCATCTGACGATTGCGCTTCCTGCTAACGCGCGAATTATCCCCAACATTTCTGGCATCCTTGGCGGCGTGAAACTCTGGGAATCCTCGGAGGCTAAGACTGCTCTAGCTGTCGCGTTCTGACGGGGAGTTGTTTCGCAGGGCCTAGAATAGTGGCATGCCGCAACCCGCCGCACCCTGGGGCCGCCTGGAACTCATCGCCTTTGTGAGCGGCGCGGCGGTGATGGTGTTGGAGATTACTGGTTCGCGCATCCTCGCACCATTTCTGGGAACATCCGTCTTTGTGTGGACGACGCTGATTGGCGTGATTATGGCCAGCCTCAGCACAGGATACTGGTGGGGCGGACGTATGGCGGACCAGCAGCCGGTGTTTTCTCGTCTTGCCTTGATTCTTGCCCTGGCTGGGGCATGCGCGGGGTTTACCGCGGTTGCCCAACAGTCTGTATTGGAGGGGCTTGAAGCTGCCCACCTGGAGCTTCGCCTGGCTGCGCTGGCCGCCACCCTGGTGCTGTTCGCCCCCGCAAGCGTATTGCTGGGAATGGTTACCCCCTATGTGGCGCGGCTTAAGCTGGAATCGCTGTCCACCGCGGGGGCGCAGGTGGGGCGGCTGTATGCAATTTCAACCGCTGGGAGTATTGCAGGCACCTTCGCCGCTGGGTACTTTCTACTCGCCCTGCTGGGCTCATCGCGCATCCTCTATGGCATCGCGTTCGCGCTGGTGGCGCTCTCGTTTGTGGCCGCATCCGCGAGCCGCGTGGGCGAACGCGGCGGACTTCTGGTGTTCCTGCTTCTGGCCGCCATGCTGAGCGAACATGAGCGTGCCGCACTGGCGCGTTCAGGTTACCTCGATCTCGATACCGCGTACCAGCGTGTGTTCATCATTGATGGCATTGAACCGGAAACTGGCCGCCCGGTGCGCTTGCTGCGTGCTGAGGAATCCAATACGCAGTCTGCGATCTATTTGGATTCCGCGGACCTGCGCAGCCCCTACTTGCACGCTTTTCATCGTGTCACCGTCAATCATCCCTCCCTACGAAGGGTGCTGATGATTGGCGCCGCGGGCTATGCCTTCCCCCGCTTTCAGTTGGAAAGGTTCCCGCAGACGCAGGTGGATGTGGTGGAAATTGACCCGGCCATGACCACCATGGCGCATCGCTATTTTGGACTGACTCAGAACCCTCGCCTGAGCACGTTCCATGCCGATGGCCGCACCTTCGTAAATCGGACACAGTCCAAATATGACGTGATTTACCTCGACGCGTTTCAGACGCGAACTCCCCCCTTCCAGCTGCTTACCCATGAGTTTGTGAGGAATCTCGCAAGGCGACTTGAGCCTGGCGGCATGGTGGTGCTGAATCTGATTGCTTCGGCGGAGCATGCCCATTCCGGCCTTGCCCCGGCTATCTACTCGACATTTCACGAGGTTTTTCAGGATACCCGCTTGCTGCAGGTGAACGGCACGCTTCCGCTCGCAGACCGGCAGAACCTATTGCTGGTTGCCTCCACATCCTCATTACCGCCGGTCGGGAACACCATGGACCCAGTGGACGATGTACCGCTTACGCCAGTGGATACATCCGCGTGGAAAGGCATCATCCTTCGGGACGATTACGCCCCGGTGGAGGTGCTGGGCGAGATGCGTACTTCAACCCACTGAGCTTCCTCACTGAAGGGGCACACTCCGCGAGGCCGAAGAACCCCGGGACGCGAAAACCGCGGCAGGCCGCCACGCGCATGCTAAGTTGAAGGATCGGGGCAATCGGAGCCCTGCGGCAGGAGTTTCATGATTCAAGCGGGCATTGTTGGCTTCCGCGGCTATAGCGGCGCGGAACTGTTTCGACTACTGGAATCGCACCCCGCGGTGGCACCCTTCCGGATGGAGCACCGGGCGGATGCCACAGCGACGCCGGGTCCGCGGGGTCGCTCGCTACATCAGGCGCTCCCCGCCACTGTCGAGGCCGCGCGTGCATCTGGTTTGGATGTCGTGTTCCTCGCCACTCCGCACGAGGTCTCCATGCATTTGGCGCCGGAGTTGTTGCGCGAAGGCTTGGGGGTGGTGGACCTCAGCGGTGGGTTCCGGCTGCGATATCCTGCTCTGCACGAGCGTTGGTATGGCGACCCGCACACTGACCCTGGTTTGCTCGAAAGCGTGGTCTACGGACTCCCGGAATTCTATCGCGACCAGGTCCGCGGGTCGCAGTTCGTGGCGAACCCTGGCTGCTACCCCACCGCAGCGAATCTGGCCCTGCGCCCGCTGATACAGGCTGGGCTTGTGGAACGCGGGACACCGATTCTCTGCGACGCAAAGTCGGGCGTAAGTGGCGCGGGTCGCAAGGCCAGCTTGAAGACTAGTTTCTGCGAGGTGGGCGACAACTTCAGCGTCTACTCTGCATTCGGCCACCGGCATGTGCCCGAGGTGCTGCAGCATTCCGGACTGGAGGAAAGCGAGTTTCACTTTGTAGCGCAGTTGTTGCCTACGCCGCGCGGTATCCTCGAGACCATCTATCTGCGACTTCGTCCCGGTGCGGATGCAGGTGCTGTGCAACGCTGCTACGACGACGCTTACCTCAACGAGCCCTTCGTCCGCGTGTATGATGCGGGCAACTTTCCTGACCTCCACGCTGTTCAGCACACGAACTTCTGCGACCTGGGCTTTGCGGTGGCCGCGGCAAGCAACACTCTGCTGGTGGTTGCCGCCATCGACAATCTGGTGAAGGGTGCGGCTGGCCAGGCAGTGCAGAATATGAACCTCATGTTTGGCCTGGAGGAAGCGGAGGGACTACTGTGAACCTGCTGATCAAGCTGGGTGGAGCGCTGCTCGACCAGCCGGACTCGCGCCTGCGCATCGCTGGGGAGATTCGGGCAATTGCCGCGGAAGGTCACAGGGTGGTAGTGGTACACGGCGGGGGTAAGCAGATGACGCGCCTGCTGGACGCCCAAGGCATTCCAAGCCGCTTTGTGGACGGGTTGCGCGTATCGTCCCCGGAAGTGATTGACGCCCTGCTGCAGGCTGTTGCAGGGTCAGTTAACAAACGTCTGGTTGCCGCCTTTCGGCAATGCAGCGTGCCTGCCGTGGGGATTTCCGGCGTAGATGGCGGCCTCGTGGATGCCGAGCAACTGCGTGAAGAGCTGGGGGCGGTTGGAAATCCGCAGTTCGCACGACCGCTGGTGCTTGATACCTTGCTCGACCAGGGCTTTCTGCCAGTGGTGGCGTGTGTCGCCTCAAATCAGGATGGAGAGATCTTTAATGTGAATGCAGATCAGATGGCCTGCATCTGCGCCTCTGCTTTTCCTGCGGACCAACTCTTGTTTCTTACCGACGTGGAAGGGGTGCTGGATAGCAACAAGCAACGCATCCCCCAATTGAGCGTGGAAGAATGCAGAAGTCTCATCCGCGACGGAGTTGCCGTGGGTGGCATGCAGGCAAAGCTGGAAGCTGCATGCCGCACGGTGGAAGCCGGAGTTTCCACGATTCGCGTCCTGCCCGGATTTCAACCGGAAGCGCTTGCCCACTCGCTGGCTGGAGAGAGCATCGGGACTACCATCAGCGCCGTTCCTCCGTAATTTGTTACAAAGAAGTATTAGTTCCGAAACAATTTCTTCATTCTTTGGATCCAGGTAGCAGGGTGCTTTTGTACTCTTGGAAGTTGCTAGGCGCTGAGGCACACCCATTCATGACAACTCGGTTAAATCGGGCCGGAGGACGCACCCGAACGAACCGAAATCCCACAAACGTCTCCAGATATTCACACTTACAGAATCATTTTTAAACATTCTTGGTTTAGTTTGATTATGCGAAGTGGTAGTCGCTGATGTTCGGTAGCCCGGATTTTGCGGCTGGGAACACGGAGGATAGCGGAAATAATGTCGTTTCATTTGAGTTTTGCATGGTCTGCGGATAAGGCTTGGAAGGGCCAACGTGCAGGAGTCTCGCTGCATAGCCACACATCAATTTCGCGGGAATCGATTGGCATTCTGTTTGAGCATGGCGCGCGAAATCCCCTGGTCTGCTGGGTGCTCGACCGTGAAAAGGCGCGCTACCAGCGCCGATTTGGCAAACCGCTTGATTTTGAGCGAGCCTACTGGACCTCGCCCGTGACCCCGCACGAGGCCTATAGCCTGGAAGCGAAGCAGATTGAGGTCACACTCGGGTTGCCTGCTCTTGTTTCTTTGACTGACCACGACGAGATTGAGGCCAACAAGCTCTTGCAACTGATTGAGGGTGGCGAGCAAATCCCCATCTCGGTGGAGTGGACGGTTCCCATGGAGAACACCTTCTTCCATTTCGGTGTTCACAACCTGCCAAAGGACGACGCCGACATCTGGCAGGCGCGAATGCAGCAGTTCCGCGAATTCCCCACGCTGGACGCGCTCCGCGCATTGCTCAGCGGGCTTTTGTCGAACCAGGGCGTGCTGGTGGTGTTGAACCATCCCTTGTGGGACGAAGCGGGCATTGGCATCGGCCAACATGAGGCGGTATTGCGGCGCTTGTTAGATAAGACGCGCGGGCTGATCCACGCGCTTGAGCTGAACGGCTTGCGGACGTGGGCGGAGAATCGAATGGTCATCCAGATTGCCCAGGAGTACGGGATTGTGCCGGTCTCTGGCGGAGACAGGCACGGTTTTGAGCCAAACGCACTGCTCAACATCACTGGCGCGGGCAGTTTCGCGGAGTTCGCCGACGAAGTGCGCGCTGGGCATAGCCATGTAGTGCTGATGGCGCAATATCGCGAGAACAGAAAATTGCGCTGCTTCCAGACGGCGTGGGACATGATCCGCGAGCATCCGCTACATCCTTATGGGCAGATTACCTGCCTGGACCGTTCCTTCTTTATCCGCGACGACGGCCACCACGCGGCGCTTTCCTCCCTATTCACCAGAGGAACTCCCCCCTTGCTGTCGAACGTACTGCGCGCCGTGCGAATGCTGGAAAGCCCCCGGCTTCGCCCAGCGCTGCGTGTGGCATTATCGGATGGAGAGGGTCTGCCATCTTGACCGCCAAGCCACGCGTTGCTTTCTTCTCTGACATCTTCTACGAAGTGAACGGAGCGGCGCTTACCAGCCGCGAATTTGTGGCTTACGGCGCGCGAAACGAGTTCCCGGTCCTAAGTGTGCATCCCCATACCGAAACCCGCCTGTTTGACGAGGGCAGCGTCCGCTATGTGGAACTGCAGCGTAGCTTGGCGACGGTACCCGTGGAAACGGACTTTGGTTTCGACACGCTGATGTGGCGGTACAAAGGCCTTATCGAGAAGGAACTTGACAATTTTCAACCGGATATCGTGCACGTGGTAAGCCCGGGTGACCTGGGACTGCTTTCGATCGTGATTGCGCGAGGCCGGAAACTTCCTATCGTTCTTGGCTACCATACCAATCTGCATGAGTTTGCCCGCCACCGGCTGGAGAAAGCTCTCTCTTTTCTCCCCCAGCGCTTCATTGACTCAGCCGGAAAGATGGCTGAAGACCAGAGTCTGAGCTTACTGCTGCAACTCTACAAACTCGCCTGCGCTTCTCTGGCGCCCAACCGCGAGTACACCGAACTGCTGGAGAAGGCGAGCGGCAAACGGTCGTTCCAGATGACTCGCGGCGTGGATACCATCGGCTTCAATCCGGAAAAGCGCACCCGTACCGACGACAAGTTTGTGATTGGCTTCGTGGGTCGCCTGCAGCCGGAAAAAAATGTCCGCACGCTGGCGGAGGTGGAGCGCATATTGCTGGAAGCAGGCGAGACCGGGTTCGAGTTCCTGGTTGTGGGCAGTGGCCCGGAGCAGACCTGGCTGGCTGAGAATATCAAGTACCTTAAACTGCCGGGTGTACTTCGCGGCGAAGCCTTGGCGGAAGCTTACGCCAACATGGACGTATTCGCCTTTACGTCCACCACCGACACCTTTGGCAACGTGGTACAGGAAGCATTTGCTTCCGGGGTGCCGGCAATCGTCACGCCGCATGGCGGCCCGAAATTCATCATTCGAGAGAATGAAACCGGTTTTGTAGCTGCCGATGCCGCAGAGTTCGCCTCGCACATCCGGATGCTGATACGCGACCGGGTGCGTCTGGCCGCAATGAAGCAGGCAGCACGGGCGCAGGCACTGGAAGCCACGTGGGACCGCGTCTTCGACGGCGTCTACAAGGCCTACGACTACTGCCTTCAACGAGCCTAGTGCAGACAGGAGTTGGCTTTCGTGCCGGGCTCATCACCAGTCTGATTGGGATCTTCGCCCCTTCCGGCAGGGCCGTGCAATACTGAATCAACATGAAGGCAGGAACCGATGCCAGTGGCTCTTCCGCAACGCTGGTAAGACAGTTAGGCGTCGTGAGCGCGACGGCGCTAGTGGTGTCGAACATGATCGGCACCGGCATTTTCACCACCAGCGGTTTTCTTGCAGGGGACCTCGGCGACCCCTGGCTAGTCCTGGGTATCTGGGTGGTGGGCGCACTGGTGGCGCTGGCTGGAGCCTTCTGCTATTCCGAGTTGGGCGTAAACTTCCCGAGTTCCGGCGGCGAGTATGTGTATCTGACCCAGTCCTACGGCCTCACCTTTGGCTTCATGTCGGGGTGGGTGTCGTTTTTTGCGGGCTTTTCAGCGCCCATCGCCGCCGCTTCGCTGGCATTCGCGGAATACCTGGCCCACTTCTATCCGAGCCTCCATCAGGAGAGCGCTCCCATTGTGTTTGCAAGCAGTTGGCTCACCCTGCGACTGGGTCCGGCGCAGTATCTGGCGGCAGGCATCATTGCGGCCTTCACCCTGCTGAATTGTGTGGGCCTCGCCCGAGTAGCTCGCGTGCAGAACGTCCTTACCGCCACCAAGATCGTGGTGGTACTGGCCTTTATCGGTTTTGGAATCGCGGTGGGCACCGGGGATTGGGGGCATTTCCAGCAGGCGACGGAACGAACCTCCAGCACGCCGCTTGGCCCGCAGTTTGCCATCAGCCTTTTCTGGGTGTATTTCGGCTATAGCGGCTGGAACGCAGCCACCTACATCGCTGAGGAATTGCGGCAGCCACACCGAACGCTCCCCGTTGCACTCGCCTTGGGCACCGGAATTGTTGCGCTGCTCTATGTTGGCCTGAACGTGGCCTTCATCTACGGTACGGACGTGGGTTCAATGAAGGGGGTGGTGGCAGTGGGTTCGCTGGCGGCCACCAAACTGTTCGGGCCGGAAATCTCCGGACTCTTCAGCCTGCTTATGGCGATTGCCATTCTATCCACCGTAAATGCAATGGTAACCATCGGACCCAGGGTGTACTACGCCATGGCTCGCAACGGAGCCTTTTTCGGGTTTGCACGCCAAGTGAATCCGAGATTCCGTACGCCGATCGCCGCTATCGCCTGTCAGGGTCTTTGCGCAATGGCAATGACCATCACCCCGTTCCCTCAGTTGGTGGTTTACATCGGCTTCAGCCTCACGTTCTTTACGGTGCTGGCGGTGAGTTCGCTGTTCCTGTTCCGGCGTCGCCCTAACTGGCAGCGATTGGGTGTGGTGAGTTTCGCCTGGCCGCTGATTCCCCTGGTATTCGTGCTGGTGGGGGTATGGATGATCGCTTATGGCATCATGCTGCAGCCCATGGTATCCGCGGCCGCAGTTCTGACAATTGGCGCTGGCGCGGCGGCCTATCACCTGGCCGTGAAGGGACGCTATACGCCTGAGCAAACCTAGACTGGAACCCTCCAGCGCACATGCAGTCCCATTTACACAAAGATTACAATGCCCTCCCCCGGGGATCCGTTAAGGTGAGAGTGTCCCATGAATTCCCCGAGGAGTAGCAGTTTTGGCCTCTGAAGTAGTTTCCCTTCCGGATTCCACCCTGGAAACGAGTAACGACGGCGGTTCACATGCCGAGGTCGTTGAGCTCCGCGACCCGCACAAGATCAACTGGATCACCACGGTCGCGCTCGTAATCTTCCACGCTGGCGCCCTTGCCGCGCCGTTTTTCTTCACGTGGAAGGCTGTGATCGTGGCATTGGTATTGCACTGGATGTGCATTGGCTGGGGGATCGGGATGGGTTACCATCGCCTCCATACCCATCGCTCCTACAAGGTGCCGAAGTTCATTGAATACTTCTTTGCGACGCTGGGCACCATGACCTTGGAAGGTGGGCCTATTTTCTGGGTGGCCACCCATCGATTGCATCACCAGTATTCTGATCAGCATGGCGATCCCCACTCACCCAACGACGGCGCGTGGTGGGCGCATGTGGGCTGGATTCTTCTTGGGGATGCTGGCCACAACGACACAAAGCGCATGTCGCGCTACGCCCCCGACCTCGGACGCGATCCCTTCTACCGCTGGCTGAATACTTACCACTACCTGCCCCTCACCATTTTGGGCCTGGTGCTGCTGGCGATTGGCGGGTTGCCCATGCTCCTATGGGGCGTCTTCTTCCGCGTGTGCTTCGGCCTGCATGCAACATGGCTTGTGAATTCCGCAACTCACATGTTCGGCACTCGGCGCTTTGAAACAAATGATCTTTCCACCAATAGCTGGTGGGTTGCTCTGCTCACTTTCGGGGAAGGCTGGCACAATAACCATCACGCGCATCCGACCTCGGCGCGCCACGGGTTGGTTTGGTGGGAAGTCGACTTCACCTGGATGCAGATCAAGCTGCTCGAGAGGCTTGGAATTGCTTCGATGGTGCGAGAGGCAAAGGTTAGCGAAGCCATCCCCGGACGCCGCGCCGCCTAGTCTCCGAAGCGCGTCATGAACGCGAGAAATCAACGGCCATCTCGCCCTTGTGCGGAGATGGCCGTTTTCCTTTTCCTGGACCAATTTGGCCGACTATGGTCAAAGGCGGCTACAACACTACCACTTCGTTCGTGCGGGCGAAGTAGATGCTGCCCGCGCGGTCGATATTGTTCCGCGTCACGACGAAGGGCTTCTGCTCGTAGGCGGTCACAGACTCAAGCACCCGAAGGATGTCGCCCGGATAACAGGCACGCAATTCCCCCGTTCCTGAGTTCTCGCACAGGTAACGCAAATAGTTCGGAGCGTCTTCGTCGTAGGGAATTCCTTTGGCCTCCAGAATGCGCATGAAGATCTCGTCGAACACTTGTGGCTGCACTGGTTCCGCGTAGATCTTGTTTTGAATACGGCGCAGGAACGCATCATCTGCCAGATCGGTTGGGTCGAGGTTGGTGGAAAAGATCACCATCATCTCAAAGGGAACCTGGAACTTCATGCCGTAGGTAAGGCTGAGGTAATCCACTTTCCGGTCGAGGGGCACAATCCAGCGGTTCAGCAGGTAGGTGGGCGAGATGATCTGGCGTCCGAAATCGTCAATCGCAAAGATGCCATTGTTGGCCTTCAACTGGACGGGCGCGGCGTAGACCTTGGAAGAGTTGTCCAACTTCAGCTCCAACATGCTTGGCTCGAGTTCGCCGCCCACCACAATATAGGGTCGCCGGCAAACCACCCAGCGCTGGTCCATGCGGGCCTCTTCATAATCAATCTTCTGGTGAAGCGCTGGGTCATACATCACCACGATCTGGTTGTCCACCTCAATCGCGTAGGGAATCACGATGGCATCACCGTACACCCTATGCAGCCGCTCCATCATGCTGGTCTTGCCGTTGCCGCTGGGTCCGTAGAGGAAGATGGAAGATTGCGAGACAACCGCGGGACCAAGCTGGTCAAGCATCTCGTCTGTGATCACCAGGTCCGAGAGCACTTCCTTCAGCTTCTCGCGGTTCACCTTCACCTTTGCCTGCTGCTTCCTTACCGCCTGCTGATAGACGTTCAGCGAAACAGGCGCCGGGCCTGCGTACTGGCAGATGAGGAAGCGGTCCTGCGCGAAATTGCGCCCCGCGCTGGTAAGGGTGAAGATATAGTCGTCACCCTGCATGCCGGTGACTTCGATGTATTGCAGCTTACGCAACTGCTGGAAGAGCGGGTACAGCACCCCTGGGGCGAGCTTTAGCTTGCCCCCCAACTCGCCCAGGCTAACAGTGCCATCCAAGGCCGTGCGCCGTACCATCAAGTCGATCAGAAGACCCTCGGGGATATCGAGCCGCGAGAGTTCCATCGGCGTCGCCGGGAGATACGTCGGCTTGCGAGGTGATATGCCTTCCATGCGGCTAGTTTCTCACGAAAGAGCGCGTTTGCGGCCTGGAATTCTCAGGGAGGGCGTCGCTGTGGCGCAAGGATATCCGCCGAGCCCGCAATTCGATAGAATCGGGCTGACGAGACGATTGGAGAATCGCTGATGCAACGTCGTTACATTGCCATCCTGTTTTTATTTGCACTGATTGCAGTTCCAGTCCTTCGAGGCGCGGAGCCCATTCCGGTAATGCTGTTGGACGGGGAGTCCGGAGGCCCCTTCCACGCATGGCAGCAAACCACCCCCTATCTGAAACGCATGCTGGAAGATTCAGGGTTGTTTCGCGTGGATGTGGTCACTGCACCACCCAAAGACGGTGATTTCAGCGGCTTTCGCCCGAGCTGGTCGCAATACAAAGCCGTGGTGATGAACTACGATGCACCGGACGAGCGTTGGAACGATGCGCTGAAGACATCCTTCGAGCAGTATGTCCGCGAGGGTGGCGGACTGGTGATCGTCCACGCCGCAGACAACGCTTTCCCCAAGTGGAAGGAGTTCAACCTGATGGCAGGTGTGGGGGGCTGGCGAGGGAGAACCGAAGCAGATGGCCCGAAGTTCCACTGGCAGGATGGCAAAGTGGTGGCCGACACCAGCCCAGGCAGGGCCGGGAGCCATGGTCCGCGCCACGAGTACGTGGTTGACACCCGCAATTCCTCGCACCCCATCATGCGGGGTTTACCAGCAGCCTGGAAGCATGTCGTGGATGAGCTGTACGACACCATGCGGGGCCCGGGCGAGAACATGACTGTACTCGCCACCGCACACTCTGACCCTGCCCAGAAAGGCACTGGCCGCCATGAGCCCATCCTGATGACACTCAGCTACGGCAAAGGCCGGGTCTTTCACACGGTG
>JAHCHD010000086.1 GCA_026129915.1 Bryobacterales bacterium | reverse complement strand
CGCCATCGCGCGCTCGCCCTGGAAGACCTTAATCTCGACGCTGGTCTGGCTGTCTGACGCCGTCGAAAATACTTCGCTCTTCCGGCTGGGAATGGTGGTGTTGCGCTCAATCAGCCGCGTGAACACTCCACCCAGCGTCTCGATCCCGAGCGAAAGCGGCGTAACGTCCAGCAGCAGTACATCCTTCACCTCGCCCGCCAGTACGCCACCTTGTACCGCGGCGCCTACCGCCACCACCTCATCCGGATTCACGGTCCGGTTCGGCTCGCGGCCAAACAGGTCGCGAACGGCTGTCTGCACCTTGGGGATGCGCGTAGAGCCGCCCACCAGCACCACCTCATGAATGTCCGCGGGGCTCAGGCCGGCATCCGTGAGAGCCTGCTTGCATGGCTCCATCGAACGCCGCACCAGAGGTTCGATCATCTGCTCAAAGCGGGCACGCGTCAGCTTCTGCAGCAGGTGTTTCGGACCCGTCTGGTTGGCGGTAATGAAGGGCAGATTGAGTTCAGTCTCCATGGTGGTGGAAAGCTCGATCTTTGCCTTTTCGGCCGCTTCCTTCAGTCGCTGCAGCGCCATCTGGTCACCAGAAAGGTCAATGCCTTCCGCCTGCTTAAACTCCGCAATCAGCCAGTCGATGATCAACTGGTCGATGTTGTCGCCCCCCAGGTGCGTGTCGCCATTCGTCGACTTCACTTCCACAATGCCGTCACCCACTTCGAGAATCGAAATATCGAAGGTGCCGCCGCCGAAGTCGTAAACCGCGATGGTCTCGTTCTTCTTCTTGTCCAGGCCATAGGCCAGCGCCGCTGCCGTGGGTTCGTTGATGATGCGCATCACCTCAAGACCGGCAATCTGACCGGCATCCTTGGTGGCCTGCCGCTGCTCATCATTGAAGTACGCAGGTACGGTGATCACCGCTTTGGTGACCTTCTCGCCTAGATACGCTTCGGCCGCTTCCTTCAGCTTGCCAAGCACCATGGCGGAAATCTCTGGCGGAGCGTGCTTCTTGTCGCCGATCCCCACACGCGCGTCGCCCTTGTCGCCCGTGGTCACCACGTAAGGCACACGCTTGGATTCTTCCGTCACCTCATTGAAGCGGCGTCCCATGAAGCGCTTAATGGAGTAAATCGTATTCTCGGCATTGGTGACAGCCTGCCGCTTGGCCACCTGTCCCACCAGCCGTTCGTTGTTCTTGGTGAAGGCAACCACCGAGGGCGTTGTTCGCGCTCCCTCCTGGTTGGGGATCACCACCGGTGTCCCGCCTTCCATCACAGCCACCACAGAGTTTGTGGTGCCCAGGTCAATCCCAATGATTTTGCTCATCGCCGTTCAAGTTCCTCCGCAGGAATGTCGCCAGTCTCGGGCTGGCAACACCTTGGTGCGCACCCGTTGCTGGTGGTCTCTTTGGACCAATACTTAGTCAATCACTAGTATCAAATATGAGTGTGATCTTGTCAAGTAGACAGCGCGATTACCTCCACTGGCCCACGCAATGCAGCATCCCGTGCTTGCCTTCCGGGCTCCCCCTCCCTCTCCCGCGGCAGATACGCCTTCTCGCCGGCTGAGTTCGTACCGTAAGCGTTGCGCTGGATTTGCGCATGGCAGAGAATCGGGACATGCAAACTCTCGGGGAATCTCACGGGCAAGCTCAAGGTCGAAGAATCTCACGTCGCAGCGCCATGGCTGGGGCAACCCTCCCCGCGCTTCCCTTTCTGGCGGCGGCACAAGACCCGGCTCCGGATGGCAGCGAGCGAAGGGCCGATTGGCCCACGTTCGGGCGCAAGATCCGGGTGGGAATGGTGGGCCTGGAAGGACATCCCGGCCTTGTACTCGACGTCACCGCGCACCACCCCGACCTGGAACTCGTGGCCATCGCTCGCGACACGGTGCCCGTGGATGGGGTGAAGCGACGCAAGGAGTTTCAGAACACCCGGATCTACAACGACTACCGAGAGATGTTTGCCAAAGAACAGTTCGACGTGGTTGGAGCATGCAACACCAACGGGCACCGCGCGGAAGTAATTCTGGCTGCGACGGCGAAGGGCTGGCACGTGCTGGCGGAGAAACCAGTCGCGCTCACTCGGGAGGAGTTGGATGCCGTCCGCACCGCAACGCAGAAGCCGGGCCTGGCATTTACTTCGCTGCTCCCCATGCGCTATGAGCCGCCGTTGTACACCATGGGCATGATGGTGCGCGAAGGGGCCATCGGCGACGTCCTGCTGATGAATGGACAGAAGTCCTACAAGCTTGGCAGCCGGCCCCAGTGGTTCAAGCAACGCGACCTCTATGGCAGCACCATGCTGTGGATCGGTGTCCACCAGCTCGACCTCATGCACTGGGTAAGCGGACAGCGCTTCTCCGCCGTCTATTCCTATGAGCAAAACGTTCAGGCGCCGGGCTACGGGGAGATGGAGAACATCTGCGGAGCCGTGATGCACCTCGAAAATGGCGGCGTGGCCACCCTCAGCATGGACTACCACCGACCGGATTCTGCCAGTACGCATGGCGACGACCGTCTGCGTGTAGTGGGCACCAAGGGCATCCTGGAATACCGCATTGCCGATGGACTGATGCTCCTGAGCCAGAATGGCTCT
Organism: Bryobacterales bacterium; assembly: GCA_026129915.1. GTDB lineage: Bacteria > Acidobacteriota > Terriglobia > Bryobacterales > Bryobacteraceae > JACTMJ01. The sequence continues at coordinate 19,165 of JAHCHD010000086.1, read as the reverse complement.
GCCCTCGAAAGCCCCACGTTGCGACACCCTCCGCTGCCGCTTTTCCTTGACTTTCTCACCGAGGCCTACCTCGGCGGCCAAATGCTCATCCGTCGCGATGAGGTCTTCCACGTAGTGGAAACCTTGATTGCTGCGCGGGATTCCGACATCCACGGACGGCGGGTGGAGCTACCCATCGAATCTCATGCGACCAAAAAGTAGAATTTTTTATATAACAATTGCCAGGACCATGCAGTGAGAACTTCTACGTTGTTCGCTTCGATTCCAGAACACAGAAGTCTTGTCGCCGACATTCCGGCGGCGTTTCGTATTGGCACAGTTATCTTGTTTCTTTTTAGGGCAATAGAAGTAGCAGAATGAAACGGAAATGGACGTTGCCTCCCCCATTTGGGGTAGAACTCCACCGAATTCTTGACCGGTCATATTTTTTGGTAGTTAACACTTGTGAATTGGAGACAAAAAGGCACCCTTGTCTGATATAGTCCTCTATGTAAGGGGTTCTGCTTAATTGATTCCCTTCTCCTCCGAACGATGGCCCCATCGTTCCTGCGCTGGACGGGCAAGTCGTCCTTAGCGCCAGATACCATCTCCCGCCGCGGAGATCCCCACTCTCACGGTCAGGCAGTATTGGCAGTACAGCTGCGCTCGGGGTGGCTTGTTTCACGACAACAACAGTCCCGTTTCTAACGGGCTGTCGCCAGCGGCTCGCTCGCACAGGAATCGCGGCGGGTTTGCATCGGCACTGAGGAGTCTGAGCGTATGCGAGAAAACTTCGGGAGTTGTGCATTTCATCGGAATTCGGGCATGCACCTGGAACCTGGCGTCGCGACACGGGCGATGCCGGAACCTAACGGGTTCACCTCGCCGCCTAATTCTGGTTCGCTGCACACCGAAGAGATTTTGCCGAATGCGGAGCTCTTGCGCGCGATTGTGGTTCGCGTCCAGCGGAACGACGACGACGCCAAGCATCAGCTCTATCAGATATTCAACAGAGGAATCCGCTTCCAACTCGTCCGCCACTTGGGTACGGTTGACATTGAAGATAAGGTCCACGACACATTCCTGATCGTGTTGCAGGCAATCTTGCGAGACGATTTGCGCAATCCGGAGCGCTTGCTGGGATACATTCGCACGGTCGTAAGGAGACAGATCGCCAACTACATCGAGCGCGCGATGGTAAGGCGGCGCGAGCACTCCGCTTGCCTTGACTCCGAAAGTCGCGAACTCACACGTGATCCCGAGGAAAACGTCCTGCGCCGCGAGCAGCGAATCCTGATGCGGCAGACGCTAAGCGAACTGAGCCCACGCGACCGCGAAATTCTGGTACGGTTCTACATTGACGAGATGCCCCAGGACCTGATCTGCGAGGAAATGGGTCTTACCTTAAACCAGTTCCGCCTGCTGAAGTCGCGCGCCAAGGCACGCTTCAGCGAGTTGGGCAGACGGCAGTTGCGACCCAAGTTACTGACGCGCTTCCAGACCGCCGCAAGCTGATGCGCACCAAAGCAAAGGCCCCCGGCAGCAGCTTGACGCAGGACCCGCATCCTGAGAAACTACTAGATGGTTCACCCATCGTGCGGATGTGGCGGAATTGGCAGACGCGCTAGTTTCAGGTACTAGTTCTCGCAAGGGAGTGGAGGTTCAAGTCCTCTCATCCGCACCAGCGCCCCAATCGGTTCCCGTTAAAGCAGCTTCTGGCTGCTTTTCGTTTTGCTATCCACTTGGAATCCACTCAAAATCGCCGCTGGGACAGTCCCTTCCCTCCCACTCGTGCGACCATGGAAGTTGGGGAAAACACGGCAGGCCTGCTTTGCCGGATGCGGATCTCTCTCCGCGGCGCAGGCTCATCATTTCCTCCGTTCCCCCATATTCCGGACTTCGGACTCCGCTTTACACCAGATCTTTCTTACAGAGTCCACCCCTTTTTCGCGGGAATCTTTCCGTCCGGAACGCAATCCTAACCCGAATACCCGCAACCAGGAGCAATCTCAGCATGAGTGACGCACAGTTCCGTATCGAAAAAGACTCCATGGGCGAAGTAAAAGTACCCGCTTCCGCCCTCTACGCCGCTCAAACCCAGCGCGCCGTGGAGAACTTTCCAATCAGTGGCATCCCCTTTCCGCGGCCTTTCATTCGCGCCCTCGGCATGGTGAAGGCCACCGCCGCGGAGGTAAACCAGTCCCTTGGCCTGCTGGACGGCGCCGTTGTTGGCGCTATTGTCAGTGCCTCGGCCGAAGTGGAATCCGGGCAGCACGATGCCCAGTTCCCGCTCGATATCTTCCAGACTGGTTCCGGCACCAGCACCAACATGAACGCCAATGAAGTGATTGCCACCCTGGCCACCCAGCGGCTTGGCGCAAAGGTGCACCCCAACGACCACGTCAACTGCAGCCAGAGTTCGAACGACGTCATCCCCACCACCATCCACGTAAGCGCGCTGCTCGAAACGGCGGAGTCGCTCATCCCGGCCATGGACTACCTCGCTTCTGCCATCGAAGAAAAGGCCGCCGGCGTAGACCACGTGGTTACCACTGGACGCACCCACCTCATGGACGCCATGCCGATCCGGCTCAGCCAGGAATTGGGCGGCTGGGCCGGTCAGATCCGCGATTGCATTGAGCGGCTGAAAGCCACCTACCCCCGCATCGGTTCGCTCGCCCTCGGCGGCACCGCCATCGGCACGGGCATCAACGCTCATCCCGAGTTCGGAGCCAAGGTAGCTGAAGCGCTCGCGGCAAAGACCGGCCTGCCCTTCAAGACCAGCGGCAACTATTTCGTCAGCCTGTCGAGCCTCGACGCGGTTGTTGAGCTGAGCGGCCAGCTAAAGACTTACGCCGCGGCCCTCATGAAGATCGCCAACGACCTGCGCTGGATGAACAGCGGCCCCATCCATGGCATCGCGGAAATCGCCCTGCCCTCTCTGCAGCCTGGCTCCAGCATTATGCCCGCCAAGGTGAATCCGGTGGTCCCGGAGAGCGCCGCCATGGTCTGCGCCCAGGTGATTGGCAACGATGCCACCATCACCATCGCAGGGCAGTCTGGCAATTTCCAATTGAACGTGATGTTGCCCGTAGCAGCATACAACCTCCTGCAGAGCATCCACATTCTCGGCACCGCCAGCCGCATGCTGGCAGACAAGGCCATTGCCGGCTTCACCGTCAACGAAGCCAAGATCGCCTCACTCGTCGAAATGAACCCCATCCTGGTGACGGCCCTGAACCCGGTAATCGGCTACGAGAAGGGCGCCGCCGTCGCCAAACAAGCCTTCAAGGAAGGCCGCAAGGTAAAGGACGTCGCCGCTGAGCAGACTGACCTCAGCACAGAGCGGATCAACGAAATCCTCGACCCGCGCAAACTCACTGAGGGTGGCGTCGCCGGCGCCTGACGCACCCCGCAATCCGGCTCCCACTCTGGAAGGACGGTCCCGGCGGCGCAGCCCGCCGCGGACCGTCCTCTCCGTTTCCACACTCAGCACCATGAGCGCCGCTGGGGCGCCGAAGGCCATCGCTTCTACAAGCACCTCATGTGGCCCTTCATCACTAAGGCGCTGGCGGGCTGATTGCCACCAGCCCGGCGGCATACCCAATGCGCTGCGCCGATTGGCGCCCGGCCATCTTCGCAAACAGCGCAGTATGTCCGGCCAGTACGCGCGCCTTCACTGCGGGGTCCGCCGTCAGGTCCGCCACACCCTTCTCGAAGCTTCCGCCCAGCAGGATGCCATCCGTGCGCGGAAACATATAGAAGCCCCCGCTCAGCAGGTTGTAGTTCACCTGCGGCTGCGGCAACAGAAACGTCAATTGCCCTTTCACGGTCTCCAGTTCCGTGTCACCAAACAGATCTCGTGCCCCCAGCCCGGTGCAATTGAAAATCGTGAAGTGTGGCAGTTGTAGCATTTCCTCGCCGCTCGCAAAGCGCCTCACCTCAATGCGGGCGCCCGCCGCCTGCACCGCCCCCATCAATTCCGCAAGGTAGATCGCCGGCTCGATGTGCATGGTGTGGAAGCGTCGCGCGTACTGTGCCGGAAGCACGTGCTCGCCGGGTCCAAAGTCGCGGAAGTTCACCTGCAAATGATGCAGCAGACTCCCTGGCCCGCTCATTCCGCCGTTCATGGGCGGCTCATCGCTCAGGAAATAGTTCGGCACCCAGCGTACGCCCCAGCGTAGCCCCACCATGCTCTGGTAGTAACGAAACGCAAACTCTGCGGCCTCCACGAATTGTCCGCGAAACTCATCGGTAATCTTTGCGGAATCAAATACAGACACCGGCCACCATTGCGCGCCAGCAACATTCGACGTCGTATGCGGCGGCAGACTCTCGGCATACAAAGTCACCTTCGCCCCGTGCAACTGCAGCAAACGCGCGGTGCTCAAGCCCATCACTCCACCACCCACCACCGCACAGGACTTGCCCGTAACCGCCTTCACCTGCTGAATGGCAAGATGCGCCGATCCCCACGACAGCGACATCCCGCCGCCTCCGTGGCCGTAGTTATGCACCAACGTCTTCGCGCCTCGCTCCTCCTTGCGCACCACAAATCCGGAGGCACGGTATGGCCGTAATCCGGTGATCGTGCGAATCTCAAGCGCAGGGTCCACCACCACCGGAGCTAGCCCATGGCCTTCAAGAAATTTAGGAGACAACCCCACTTGAGACGATCCGGGCACGGTTGCGGAAGCCCGCTTCTGGCTACATCCCACCACCCCAAGCGCACCCACCGCGGGCAAGGCAAGCAACTGTCGGCGATTCAGCATAGGCGTTGACAGTGTCGCATGCCGGCCATCAACTCCGCCAGATCGTTAGCGCGGCGTGCCCGGCGCGGCAAGGCGAAACTCCTGTTGCCGTGCCGCCCGCTGTTCCAGCATGGCCTGAAAATCATGCCAGCCTTTCGGGCTAAGCGCCCTCTCCATGCTCTGCAGGCATTGGTCCAGCAGCCTCTCGGTCTCGGCCGCCCGCCTTTGTTCCGCCTGTGCCCGGGACAGGCCTTGCTCTCCACCGGGTGCAGGACCGGAGTAGGTCTGCCGCAGGAACGTCGCGTGCGTTTCGTCGATCCGTTGCAGCATCTCCGCATGCTCCCGCAACGTATGGGCACAAGCCGTCCAGTCAGCCTGCGACGCCTCCGCGCCCCGGTCCAGCAGCCGTTTCAACATCTCCACTGGATCACCGCCCCTTAGCGAATTCGGCCGGAAGGGGTACAGCAGTTGCCTTAGCGCCACCCTTGGCCCGCCCGGCACGAGCGCCACCGTGGGCCTTGCCTGGTCTAGCCAGCGTGAGGGCGAATTGACGTCGGGGAACGCCTGAATGACGCCCTGTTCGTTGCGCCGGAAATCCGAGGCAATCGCATTCTTGGCGCCCGGCCACCAAGTCTGCCAGAACCGCTTGGCCTCGTCTTCAGCGCGCGCGTCGCGAATCGGAATCACCTGCGGGCAATAGGAATCCACATTCTGGGGAACATGCTCCGCCAGCAACGGTGGACGCCCCCGGTCGCGGAACGCGCCACTGCCATGCACCCCTTTGCCTGAGGTCTGGGCGCACACTCCCCGCAAGGCGGCTGCTCGCGTACTGTCGTGCGGACTCCCCAAGAGCGCCATTAGATACGGCAGGGCGTCCGGAATCCGCGATGCCGCCAGCCCCTCCGCGAAACTCGATTCCAGAAACGGCTCCAGATCTTCATGCAGGGCAAGCCGTCCCGCCACTTCCACAGATCGCGGATTCGCAGCCACGTTCCACGCCCGCAGCGTCTGGCCAAGCTTCACCGTGCGCATCGCCTTGCGATAGACGGCGTAGTCCTGCTCCAGCAGCTCCAGCGCATCCAGACTTCCCGTCCGCAGCAGGCCTTCGATCCCAGCCATCCGCAAATGAACCGACGGCGATTGCACCAGCCGCACCAGAGTCTCGCGCATCGGAGACGCATCCAGCTCCCCCAGCAACGAGATTGCCTGCTGGAAGTGCCCCGCCACCACACTCGGGTACCAGCCACCTGGCCGCACGCTGGCCGCCGTCTCGTCGAGTTGCTGGCCATACGCCGCGGCCCAGAACTCCATCGCAGCCACTACCTCGGCTGCCAGCTTGCCTTCCACTGGAGTACGGCCGCCCAGTGCCTCCTTGGGAGCCGCAGCCGTCTCCGCGGGCAGCGGAAACAGATAGCCGCCCAGGTAGGCAGGTGCGCCAGCCAGCCTTACCTGCAGCGGATTTCCCTGCTGGTCAAGGAAGAAAATGCCGTGCACCGGCGTAGGCAATTGGCTTGCCGCTCCGCCTTCCGGCATCGGCATTCCCGCCTGTCGCGGAAAGTCCCAGCGCAGCCGCATCACCTGCCCAGGCTGGGCACCGCTTCCATGCAGAGGGCGCAGCACACGAACCTGCGCCTGCAATTCAAGCGATCCCTGTCGCCCGGCCCCCGCCGCCACAAGCGATGCGCTCACTACCTCACCAGTGAAGATTGTTTCGTTCGTCCACCCAGGTGCCCCGTTCAACGCAGTGCGCTGCATCCCGGTTGGTAGCGCGTTTCCAGCCGGCTGCGCCGCTGCCGGAAGCAGGCAAAGCAACGCCACCATCCCCACCACAAGCCCGCGCAGGATCTTCTGAGGCTCCCCCATCCCTGATCTTTGGAAAGGCATCCCGTCCCTCCATTTTCAGAGTAACCCGGACCAATGCACTTCACGCCCAACCTTCGTCACACAGGCTGGGCTTGGTCTCTGGAATCCGTTCACGAAAGAATCTGCACCGGTCGTTTCGTGTAGGCACGAAGTGCCTCCGCGTAACGCACGCCGCAAGTGGCGCCCCGATACCGTGCGATCGCTTCCTTTGCATCCTGCGCCGGGTCACCTCGCTCAGCCTCGTACGGCCTGTTCCGCATAATCGCCATCAACTGCCCAAGCCACTCCTGCGCCACCGGCCACTCCGCGCTTACGTCCACGAACGTATCGGGCTCGAACCCGAGCGTATGCCTGGGACCGTTGTCGTAGTAGTAGATATCCCGAGGAGCCTTGATACCAGGCTGATTCAGAATCTGCCCGGCATTCTTCACCGCGATCTCGCACAGGGGCGACGCCACCCGATGGTCGTCATGCGTATCGTGCGGCCACAGGATCAGCGCAACATCCGGTTGCACGTCGGCCACCAGCCGCGCGACTGCCTTCTTGTTCTCGGTTGTCACATCGAACAGGTGCGAGGCAAAGTCGAGATAGCGCATCTCCGCGCCGTAGTAGTGCGCAAGCTGTCGCGACCGTTCCAGCAGTTCCTTATCCCGGCCCTTCACCGGAGCCCAATTGGAATAGTCCCCAATCAGGGTGCCGATCACAACCCTCCACTCTTGCCGAATGGCCTGCAGCATGATGCCCGGAACTCCGAAAACACAATCGTCATAGTGCGCTCCCAGCGCGAGCAAGGTTTTGGCCATAGCTCCTATCCTACATCCGCGGCCAACGCGGCAACCTCCAGGCCCTGGCTCGCTCGCGAGCACAGCTACTGGCCTCCAGCAATTCAGGAACCAGCAGCAGGGCAGAGCCGGGCAGAGTGGAGTGAGGAACCGGCTGGCCCCCATCGCGGCCCATCGCCACTAATTCGCGCCCAACAATTCCATCGCCTCCAATGCAGCCTTGCGGACAACGTCCCGCGGAGACTTCTGTAACGCGGCGACGCGTAGAACGGCAAGATCTTCCGCAGTGCCGCAGCCGCCGAGCGCCCGCAGTGCCTCGGCCTGCGCCAGGTAGCTATCTTCCGCGCGAAAGCGCTCCAAAAACCAAGCCTTCAGTGCCGGATCTTTCTGTGACGCCAGCAATTGAATCGCGGCCACGCGCACAGCGGACTTGGCGTCCCCCGCGCGCTGCTTCCAGAACGTGGTTTGCCCCTCATCCTGGAAATTCGCCGTCGCCCGAAGCGCCTCGCGCCGCACACCCCAGAACGAATCGTTGCTTGCGCTTCGCCGCAATGCCTGCACAACTCCAGGTCTATTCGTGTGCTTCGCCAACTCGCGCGCAGCCCACATCCGTCCCGTGACATCATCATGGTCCAGTTGGTAGAGCAACTCCTCCGTCGGCTTCCTGAAGTCGAACTCACACAGAAGATGATTCCCCTCGTCAAATCGAACCAGCAGCGGTTCTCCGTCTGCCGTGAACCGAAAGGTCTCTTCTCGTTGCCTCACCCACACCCGTTCCACGCGTTTGCCGCGGGCAGTCGTGATCCCGAACTGCAAGGGCATCTGAAAAGTTGGCGCTTGGCTGCCCTCGTCCGGTGTCTGCACCACCCGCACTTCAACAACCTGCTCGGCCTCCAGCCATCGCGCCTCCACTGCGAACACGGGATGTCCCGCCTTGAAGATCCACTCATCGAAGAACCAGTCAAGCACTTGCCCTGTGGATTCGCGGATTGCCACCAGCAAGTCATGCGTGTCCGCGGATTGAAGCGCATGTTTCTCCAGGAAATGCTTGATCGCGCGCCGATACGCCGCGTCTCCCATCACCCAGCGCATCATGCGAATCACCAGCGCGGCTTTCTGATAGCTATGGCGGTCGAAGTTCTGGTCAGGGAATTCCCATCGTGCGGTTACGATGGGCCGCTGATACTTGGTGCGCATCTCCGTCAGGTAGGCGTCTCGCTTCAGCAGCCAGTCGAGTGCTGCCTCTTCTTCGCCTTGGCTCGCCGCCAGGTAGGCGTTCTCGTAATACGTGGCAAAGCCCTCGTGGATCCAGGCGTGCGTCCAGTCCCGCATTGTCACCAGATTGCCCCACCATTGGTGCGCGGCCTCATGGGCTACCAGCCAGTGCGTGGGGAAATCCTGATCCGCTCGCTCATCATGGATTTGGACATCCCCAATCACCGTAGCGCTGGTGCTCTCCGCCCCGCCGCCAAACCGGGGAATGGTGATCTGGTCGTATTTCACCCAGGGAAAGGCAACGCCGAACTCCTTCTCAAAAAACCGGATAATCTCGCGCGTCTTCCCAAAGCTGCGCGCCGCGTCTGGCTGCGCCTCCGGGTAGACCCAGTAGCTCACCGGAAGTCCCGGCTCAACATCCCGTACATCCAAATAAGGGCCTGCCACCATTACAAAAAGGTAGGTGGAGTGTGGCTTTTCCTGCAGCCAGTGAAAGGTCCGCGTACGCGCATTGCTGTCCACTGTCGACGAAACAAGCCGGCCATTCGAAATCACCTGGAAGTCCTCACGAACCGTTGCGATCACTTCGCTGGTCGCCTTGTCGTTGGGATGGTCATAGCAAGGGAACCAATGCCTCGCGCCTTCCGGAAAGGACAGCGTGTTGACGAGAGCCGGGTTCGTCGCCGTCGCCTCCTTGAATCCCATTCCAAGGTCGTAGCCGCCACTCATCCCGAACTTCTCAGGGTCCGGCTGCACGCCCGTGGCGTGATAGCGGATACGCACTTCTACTGTTTCCCCATAGGCCCGCGGCGCTGCCAGCGTGATGTGGAGCTTTCCGCTGCTCTGCTTGAACGTAAGCGGAGTTCCACCCGCATCGCGCACGTTGTCCACGGTGAAGGTCTCCGCGTCCAGTAATACATGGTCAAACCCATCGCGCAGCGCCACCAGAGTAACGGTGGTTTCGCCATCAAACGCTCGCCTTGCATCATCCAGCGTCAGCCGGATCCGATAGTGCTGCACATCGTAGTCGTGGCTGCGCTCATACCGCAGTGGACGAGAGGAAATGTCTACCCTTTGCGCGAGTGCCATCGTCCCGCAAAGTGCGATCAGAACCGCCACCCGGCGCCATGGGTATCTGTAGATTCGCTGCATCATCCTCCTGTTCCCTGCGGAAGCCGTCCTGTTCGCTAGGGAAGGCGTGCGGGATACTGCTGCACGATGCCAGGTTCTGCCATCAGTCGTTCAATTTCTTCCGGCTCCGCAACCAGAAAATCCGTGAAGTTCTCTGCTCCCGTGGCGGTTACCACCACCACGTCTTCCATCCGTATGTACATCTCTTCTTCCGGCACCCAAAGCATCGGGTCCACCGCAAACACCTGGCCCTCCACAAACGGTTTGTTTCGATAGACGCCCACATCGTGAACCGTCATCCCCACCGGATGCGAAAGATGTCCGGCAAAGTCCAGTGCCTTCTCCGCCGCCGCTCGATAGTGGCTCTTGCTGAACTTCAGCGTCTCCAGCAGAGCCTTCATCTCCACGCGAGCGTCCTGCAGAACGGCGCCGGCGGTCACGCCCGGCTTGATCCGCGAGATCAGGGCATTCCGGTAGCCCAGAACGAACTTCAGGAATGCCTTCTGGTCGTCGTTGTATTTGCCGTTCACGGGCCACCAGCGAGTAACGTCGCTGGTGTAGTAGCGATAGTCCGGAGCGAAATCCATCAACACCATCTCTTGGTCTTTCAGCGGATCGGAGTTTCGGTAATAGTGCCCCAGCCACGCATTCGTCCCCCCGCCGACAATGGCGGGATAGGCCACGTACTTCGCCCCGTTGGTAAGGAACACGTAGCGTGCCGCCGCGTCGAGCTGATACTCCATCACGCCCGGTCGTGTACTCTTCATGGCTTCAATCAGCGCCCAGGCTGCGATCTGCGATGCCTTGCGGATGAGGCTGATCTCGCGTTCGCTCTTCACCAGCCGCAGCTCATCAAGAATCGGGGAGAGATCGTGGATTGCAAACGCGGGATAGCGCGAGCGTAGCTTCTCCACAAACCAGGCCTCCCTGGAAGGCCGCCCATCCCAGGGGTCTGAAGCAATCAGAGCCTGCTGATACAGCAACTCATCGCGGCTGCTTTCCACGCCTTCCCAAGGAAGCATAGGCGTGTAGACCCTGGGAACGGGGGTCTTCACCTGCATCCGGCTCAGGTGCCGCGCAAGTTCTTCCACCGGGTAAACGGCATCAACCCCCGTCATCTCCCTTACCTTTTCCGCATCTTCAGCGGAAAGGATCTTCCCCGCATTGCGCTCCCGGTCTGGATCAGTGTGCGGAAGATAGAGCGCGGTTTGGCGCGTGCGGCCGTTCAGCAGAATGTAAGCATGCGGTGACTCCACACCGCAGAGATAGTAAAACTCATTCGACTGCCGAAAGACCTGGAACCCCTGCGCCGCCGGAGCGCCAGCCACAATCGCAATGGCATCGTTCCCAATCTGGTCAAAGATCTTCGCGTGCCGTGCCCGGAACTCCTCCGGCGGAAAATCCGTTTGGTAGTGCCCGTACCCTGCAGCGTGTCCCAGGGTTGCCAGCATCACCGTCGCAAGAATCACTCGAAGCAGCATTTGAACTGTAGCCCCCTTCCCTTCGCAGACCAAGAACAAGAATGGTTACGATTGTAACCCCTGCAGGGAGATCAACGAATCGATTAGCAATCGATAAACCCGCGCCGCAACCGAGCACGCAGCTTGATTCTCGAGGCAAAACAACCTGATGACGAGACCTACGTTGCGTCCATTTGGAAAAAGTGCAGTCTTCCTGTGTGGGATCACAAAGATCTCAGAAGGAAGGAACCAAATGAAACCCACAATCGAGAACAAAGAGATGCGGAATGAGAGAGCAAACCGCACGGCTGCCGAAAGCGGTGCCCAGAGCGAATGCTGCACGGCAGAGCAACGGGCAAGGTGTTGCCCCGCGGAAGAGAAGGCCTCGTGTTGCGGCAGTGGAACCTCGAACGCTCCGGGCTGTTGCTCTTGCTGCTAGCCGGTCAGAGGATGCCACCCGCTCTGCCAGGGGATCGTTACCGGCTGAAGCGCGCAAGGCGGATCACGGACCGCAATCCAGGGGGAACGGGTATCCCGCTCGTTCTCCCTGGCAAGTTTTCCCCGCCGGCGCTCAGCACGGATGGCCCGCGAAAGGGAGCGTCCAGCGGCGCCAGGGACGCTTGTATGCTTGAGCGTGATGGGGCTACAAACACACGAAAGGGGTAGGCTCTGTGAACGATACTTTGCGATCCGGAGGAAGCCCGAACGATGCGCGGTCGTCCATCTCGATGGCGTCGCCTGCGATCGACGACCGGCTGGCGCTGGAACTCCGAAAGCACTTGATCGGATTCTTACGAAAGCGAGTGGACGATACCGCGGATGCCAGAGGACTTGGTTCGGGAAACGATGCTTCGGATGGTGCGCTCGCTGAAGGACCTGCGATCGCGCGAGCATCTCAAGCCGTGGATGTTCCGCATTGCTCGGGGCGTGCTGGCGGACTATTGGAGACGGCGTAATCGGGGGCATCTCGACGAACTCGACAGCGAAGCGCTGGCAGCCTCCGACACTGGCTCGACAACCGCGGCGAATGAACTGGCCGGCTGTCTGCGGGTTTTCACATCGCGTTTGCCGGAGCCCTATCGAGAGGTGGTGGAACTGTCGGAGTTAGCGGAGTTGCCCCACCGTGAGATCGCTTCACGCCTTGGTCTGTCGATTTCGGGTGTGAAGTCGCGGGTGCAGCGTGGCCGGGAACACCTGAAGCGCCTGGTGCTGGAGTGTTGTTCCGTGGATCTCTACGGCGGCGAGGTGCGCAGCATAGAGCCAAAGACCGGGTGCGCGGGTACGGAGCCGTGCGGCTGCGGCTAACCGCGCGTTGCAGAATTTGCTGCCTGGCCGCTCTTTGCCAACTTGTTATTCCGATTCGGTACTCCGCTCAGGGTCGCCATTTCGGACTTCACGCGACAGACGCCCGCCGACGGCACGGCTGATCGGTTGGTGGCGCTGAACATGGTTGAGAAGATGGAGGCACGGCACCGCGATCACGGCGGCGCAGGCGGTCTGAGGATTCCCTGCCCCATTTTGCGCGTTATCTGGTGTGGCAGCTGAATGCCGATTCTCAGGGGGCCTCACCGGGCCCTCCATCGTGCCCGCTGCATTCAGTCAACGGCAGCGCCAGGCACCTCTGCGTGCTGCTTTGCCTCACTCGAAATCGCTCCTCCCATCTCCTAAGAAAGGCCAGGATACCCCGTGATCGGCGCCCCCAACATCATCAAGCCCATCGGATCAGAGTCCTTCGATTTCGGCGGGTTGGCTGTGCAATGGAAGATTGACGGCGACACCACCGGTGGTCGCTTTTCCGTCGTACATCACCCGATTGCCCCCAGGGCGCTTGCCGCACCTCTTCACTATCACCATCAGGAGGATGAATACTCCTACGTGCTCAAAGGTACGTTGGGGGCATTGCTCGGGGACGAGGTGGCACTGGCGCAGCCGGGCGACTGGGTCTTCAAGCCCCGTCATCAATGGCACACCTTCTGGAACGCTGGGGACGAACCCTGCGAGATCATTGAAGTAATCTCTCCTTCCGGCTTCGAGAACTACTTCCGCGAAGTCGCTGCAGCCTGGGGCGACATGGCCGCGTTTGCCCGCATAAACAGCAGCTACCGCCTGGACATGCAGTTTGAGAGCGTGCCCGGTCTCTGCGCCAGATTCGGCTTAACCTTTCCCAGTTTGTAGACCTAGTCCATCGCATTTCCGGGTCGTTGGCGCCTGCACTGCGGTTGTCGTCACGGCACTTGCAGGAATATCCGCAGGGTGGCCATCCGTCGGCAATCAAAAGCGTTACGGTCACTGGCCCACTACCCAGTTGGCTCCCCTGCGTCTGGCGTCCGTTCTCGTGCCGCTACACTCTGGCATGCCAGCGACCGCGAATCACACAGCCCAGACTTGGCCAACCCGCCCAGTTACACCCCAGCGATCTCCCTCGCAAAAACCGACGAATCCCGTCGGAAACGTCGGATCTGTCGGATTCGCCAAATCTGCAGGACCTGTCGGAAACGTCGGATTCGTCGAGTTTGCCAAATCTGCAGGACCTGTCGGAAACGTCGGATTCGTCGGATTCGTCGGACGAGCCACCTCTCCCCCCGGCGGTGGAGTTCGTTTCGTTCCGCTAACCCACTTACCTGCATCCGACACAGAACGCCCTGCAGGTGTCGGAAACGTCGGATTCGTCGGAAACGTTGGATTCGCCGGACGAGCCACCTCTCCCACCCCCGGCGGTGGAGTTCGTTTCGTTCCGCTGACCCACTTACCTGAATCCGACACAAAACGCCCTGCAAGTGTCGGAAACGTCGGATTCGTCGGAAGTCTTGCATGCACCTCGTCCATCCACGCCACCACGAAGTCGACGATGACCGGCCAAACATAAACGGTTCGTGCCAGCCGCCAAAGCTCCTTCAGGGGTTTTGGCCCCCATGGCTGCCCAATCGCGTTGTATGGAATAAGGCCCTCATTGGGCCAGAAAAGAGAAGTCTCCATGTCACTTGCTCGTTGGATCCTTTGGCTCACGGTCGTATGTTCTGCGACAGTGCTGCCGGCAATCGCGAAAGGCGTCCCACCGTCGTTCCCTCAGCAAGCCGCGATGGAGATCACCGTCCCTTTCCCCTTTCAGATGGATGGCCGTAGATTTCCCGCTGGTGAGTACGAAGTGGAGATCCACTCCTGCAACCCTTGGATGGCGGTGATTCGGGCAGCTGCATCCCGCGCTTGGCCCACGACACTCGGAATGGCCGGTCCCCCCCCCATACCTCGATGCGCCTGCACCATTTCGTCTGGTATTTCGCCGCACGGAGATCGGGCAACGTAGCCGCTATGAGTTGCTGGAGCTTCGAGGCGTCAGCCCCGGCCCTCTGGTTGTCTACTCAATCGCCAGACAACATAGGGCGCCATGCTCGCCCCTACAGGAGCCCCTGGTGAACTCGAGGATCAGCTTCCGCTAGGAGCGCCGCCACGAAACTCCCCCTTGAATCCGAAAGGCACGTCACGGGCTACACTGAAAGTTACCGTTTCCCTTTGAAACCCGAACAGTTCTATGACCGCTTTTGAATCCATGGAAGCCTCCTTGCGCGAGATGGAAGTCTCCGCCAAAGAGCAGATTGAAGCCTGCAACTCACCCGAAGCACTGGAAGAAGTGCGCGTGGAGGTGCTGGGACGCAAGGGCAAACTGGCCCAGTTGAGTAAGAATATGGGCACCCTCACCCACGAGCAGCGCGGCAGCGTAGGCAAGCTGCTGAACCAGGTGAAGGGCGTGCTTGAAACTGCCTTCGACGCGCAGAACCAGCGCTTCGCAACGGCCGTGTTGCAGGCAAGGCTCGAACGCGAATGGGTGGACCTTACCCTGCCCAGCAGGGGACCACGCCGTGGCAGCCTGCACCCGGTTACGCTCATCCAGACGGAAATCGAAGACGTCTTCCGCTCTCTCGGCTTCACGGTGCTGGATGGCCCCGAGGTGGAGACCGAGTATCACAACTTTGACGCCCTGAACATCCCGCCCCACCATCCCGCGCGGGACATGCAGGACACCTTCTGGATGACCAACGGCACTCTGCTGCGCACGCACACCTCCCCGGTACAGGTGCGGGGCATGAAGCAACTGGGCCCGCCGCTGCGCATGATTGCTCCCGGGCGGGTTTTCCGCAACGAGGAAGTAGACGCCAGCCACGAGCATACCTTCTACCAGCTTGAAGGCATGATGATTGACCGCGATGTCTCCGTGGCGCACCTCATCTACTTCATGAAAACCCTGCTCAGCGAGGTCTTCAAGCGCGACGTCACCGTGCGCCTGCGCCCAGGCTACTTCCCCTTCGTGGAGCCCGGATTTGAACTCGATATCCAGTGCCTGATCTGCGGCGGCTCGGGCTGCCCGGTATGCAAACAGAGCGGCTGGGTGGAACTGCTGCCTTGCGGACTGGTGCATCCCAATGTGCTACGGCTTAGCGGCATTAACCCCGAAGAGTGGAACGGCTTCGCCTTCGGCCTTGGCCTTACACGCCTGGCCATGATGCGCTACGGCATCGACGACATTCGGCATCTGCTTGGTGGCGATTTGCGCTTCCTCCGGCAGTTCTAGCACCCTGCGCCCCCTGAACAACCGACACAAGGAACAGCTACCGTGAAGTTCTCTTATAACTGGCTGAATGCCCTCACCGACGGGCCGCGACAATCTCCGCAGGAACTCAGCAACCTCATCACGATGAAGACCGCCGAGAGCGAAGGCGTCGAGCCTTGGGGCGAGGCCTTCCCCCAAGTGGTGGTGGCCCGCGTGGAGCACGCCGAGCTCGTGCCCGATTCCCGCATCGTGAAGGCGGAAGTGGATGCGGGTCCGCTTGGCAGGAAGACCGTGGTCTGCGGCGCGCCCAATTGCCGCGCGGGGTTACTCACGGCGTTCGTACCGCCCGGCGTCACCGTGGATGGCAAGGAAATCCGCGAAGCCACCATCCGTGGCGTGCTCAGCCAGGGCATGCTCGCCAGCGGTTCAGAACTCGGCATCAATAAGGACTACGAAGGCATTCTGGAACTCTCGGGCGTCAATCCCGGTGACCCCGTCCCAGGCTGCGAACCCGACTTCATCATTGAGATCGACAACAAGAGCCTCACGCACCGTCCAGACCTCTGGGGCCACTACGGCATGGCTCGCGAAGTAGCGGCCATCACCGGAAGCAAGCTGGTGGATCCCGTGAAGATAGAACTGGTGCCGGAAGCGCCGTGCCCTTTCGAAATCGAGATTGCCGATGGCAAACTGGCGCCACGCTATTCGGGCTTGCTGGTGGAAAACGTCACCGTGCAAGCCAGCCCTTTGTGGCTGCAGAACCGGTTGTCTAGTATTGGGCTAAACCCCATCAACAACCTGGTGGATATCACCAATCTGGTGATGGCCGAGCTTGGCCAGCCCATGCACGCCTTTGATGCGGATAAGCTGCGCGGCAACACAATCTACATACGCCCAGCTACCGAAGGCGAGCGCTGCCTGGCGCTGAACGACGAAGAGTACGTGCTCACGCCAGCCAACGTCGTCATTGCCGACCAGGGCGGTCCCATCGCGCTGGCAGGTGTGATTGGCGGCAAGGAAAGCGCCATTTTCGAGGGCACCACCCGCATCTTCTTTGAGAGCGCCAATTTCCAGGCATCCAATATTCGGCGGACCTCAAGCGCGCTGAAGCTGCGCACCGATGCGTCCATGCGCTTCGAGAAGGCACAGGACCCGGAGAACACCGTCCGCGCCTTGGCCCGCGCGCTGGAATTGCTGCTGGAAGTATGTCCGGATGCCCGTGTGTCCGGCGGGTTGGGCGACGTCTACTATCCAGTGCCCGCGCCCGCTCCCATTCACCTGCCGCATGCGTGGCTCGAGCGCAAACTGGGGCGCGCCATCCCCCGCGAAGAGGTGAAGCGGATCCTCAGCTCCATCGGCTTTGGCGTCGCGGAGTCCGCTGACGGGCTTGTCGTCGAAGTGCCATCCTGGCGCGCCACTAAGGACATCTCCCTCAAGGACGACCTCGTGGAAGAAGTGGGCCGCATGGTTGGCTATGCCTCCATCACCCCACAGCCCCCGCATACGCCGGCTGTGCCGCCGCACGAAAATCACGAGCATGGCCAGCACCGGCAGGTCCGCGGCGCCTTGCGTGCGCTTGGCTTCACCGAGGTCTACAACTACTCGTTTGTGACGGAAAAGCAGGTGGCCGCGTTCGGGTTCCCAAGTGCGGAACTGGTACACATCGCCAACCCCATCGCCGCCGAACTGGCCTTCATGCGTCCCAGCCTGCTGCCGGGGATCTTGCAGAATTGCGAAGACAACTTGCGGCACTTTGATGAGTTTCAGTTCTTCGAGATCGGCCGGGAGATCCATGCCCGCGAAGGCCACGGACAGTTGCCTGTGGAAACAAATTTCCTGGCGGTGGTCCATTGCACCAAAGCTGATGGCGACAGCCACCTGTATGCGCTGAAGCGAGTGGCGCGCAACCTGTTCAATGGCGCTCGCCTGGAGCCGGAAGCCGCATTGGCCCACGAGCATCCTTTCCGCGCGGCGCGCGTGGACTGGCAAGGGGAAACCATCGGTCGCTTCTTTGAATTCCACCCGGCGAAACTGGAAGCCCGCGCCGCCGTGCTCTATGTGAATCTCGATCAGGCCCTGCGCCTGCAGCCCGGCATCGCTCGCTACACCCCGTTGCGCCGGTACCCTACCAGCGCCTTCGATCTCTCCGTGGTAGTGGACCGCCGCGAGTACTCAGGCAAAGTGCAGGATGCCATCGTGCGCCATGCTGGCGACTCACTGGTAGACATCGAATTCTTGCGGGTCTACGAGGGCGCTCCGCTGCCCGAGGGCCGCAAGAGCCTCTCTTACCGCCTTGTGGTGGGTGCCCTGGATCACACGCTGTCGCACGACGAAGTCACATCCGTGCGCAACCAGGTAATCGCGGGCATGGAAGCTGAGGGCAGCGAGTTACGCGTCTAGCGCGATCGTATCGATTGCGCCCGCGCCACCGAGACATTCCTGCCTTCCGCGGCTACCCCGGTATACACTCGGTTGCATGAGTCTTTTCCCTGCCCCGCCGCCAGGCGTCGCATCGCGCGCGCGTCGACCGCTCGCGTTCGTTGGTCTGGTGAGCCTGCTGCTGTTGGCTGCCGCCTGCAACCACCCAGGCGATAACCGCAAGACCATCGCCATTTCCTTGCTTACCAAGGAGCACGTCTTCTACCAGAACCTGCAGGCGGCCATGGAGAAGGCGGCGGACAGAGAAGGCTACCGGCTGATCTTCACGTCAGGGGAATGGAGCCTCGCCAAGCAACAGGAGCACATCGAGAACTTCATCGTGCAGCGCGTGGACGCCATCGTGGTGTGCCCGGTGAACTCCAAGGCCATCGGACCCTCGATTGAGGAAGCCAACGTCGCGGGAATCCCCGTGTTCACCGCGGACATCCGCGCCGAGAGCGGCAAAGTGGTAAGCCACGTGGGAAGCGACAACTACCAAGGCGGCAGACTTGCTGGCGAGTTCCTCGCCAAGGCACTGCGCGGCACGGGCAAGGTGGCCATCATTGAACAGCCCGTCATTGAATCCACCCTCGAGCGCGTGCGAGGTTTTGAGGACGCGGTGAAGGATCACCCAGGTATCGAGGTGGTGGCCAAGCTGAACGGCGACGGGGTGCGCGACCGCTCCATGAAGGTAGCTGAAGAACTGCTGCGGGGCTTCCGCGACGTACAGGGCATCTTCGCCATCAACGACTCGACGGCGCTGGGCGTCCTGTCCGCCCTCGAAAGCCTCGGGCGCAACGACGTCATTGTAGTGGGTTTCGATGGCGACCCTGAAGCGCTTGCGGTACTTGAACAAGGCTCGCCCCTGAAGGCCGACATTGAGCAGTATCCGGCGGAAATCGGCTTCACCGTCATTGACGTCATCCATCGCCACCTGAATGGCGAGCAGGTACCCGAGGCAATCCCCATACGAGTGACTCTGCGCGCAGCCGAGTCCCCCACGGCAAGCCGCTAGCAACC
>JAHCHD010000085.1 GCA_026129915.1 Bryobacterales bacterium | reverse complement strand
TTCGCTCGACGACTGCGGTGTTTACTGTGGTACCACAGGCGGGCAAGTGTATGCCTCCACTGACGGCGGAGACAATTGGAAGGCAATTGTGCGCGACCTGCCCGCGATACTGTCGGTTGAGGTGCAGACGCTGCGATGATTCGCGTAGTGATGCCCGCTCACCTGCGCGACATTGCGCGGGTGAGCGGGGAAGTGCAACTGGATGTGGCGACCCCGGTGACGTTGCGCGCGACGCTGGATGCGCTGGAAGCCCGCTTCCCGGCCTTGCGGGGCACAATCAGGGACCACGTGACGCAGCAGCGACGCCCTTTCCTGCGCTTTTTCGCATGCGAGGAGGATCTCTCGCACGAGTCGCCCGATGCTCCGCTGCCGCCGGCGGTTACCAGCGGCGAGGAGCCGTTGTTCATAGTGGGGGCAATCGCCGGGGGATAGCCACAAACGGATCAGCTACTTGTGCCAGATCTGGTCCATCTTGTGATTGATGTCGGCGGCGTCTTCATATTTCTTGGCGAAGTTGATGAAGAGTTCCACGTAGGGCGTGGCCATGCCGGGGTCGCGCACCTTAAAGAAGGTGCCGAAGACGCTGCCATCGCCAAACATCTCTGACACCACGCGGATGTGCAGGAATGGGGTGAGACCTACCACCCCGAGTGCGCCGTGGTTCTGCATCAGGCCCTTCCAGCCTTGCACCGAAAAACTCATGGGCGGAGCTACCTTCAACTTGATTGCCTTGGTGTAGCGCCCGGTGTCCCCCGGGGGCAGACCCTTGTTGGTGTTGAACTTCGAGAGATAGCCATAGCCCGGGTCCGCGGCATCGGCAAAGCCCATCACGGTGGAAATGGGGAAACTCTGCTGGTCGCGGGCGGAACGGAGCATGGTGCCCGCGGCAGCCCAGCAGGTCATGTTGGTGGGCTGGACTACATGGGAGATAGGCTCCGCGGATACTTTGAAGACGGAGCCCGCGCGTTCGCCGGAATCCGCGATGTGGTTCAGCCTCTGGATGGTCCGCTTGCCGGGGTCGACTTTTCCGTCTGGTGTGAAAATCCCTTTGAACTGGACTTCCTGGAAGCGCCGGATGGCAGCGTTGGTCTTGGCGCCAATCCAGCCATCCTCCTTCAGGAGTGGCAGAGGCCCACCCCAGGAGTTAGCCACTTTGTTCAGAAGTTGCTGGACCGTTAGTACGTCCGCGTTGCGGTTCATCCCGCCTTGCCCGACAGAGGCGGAGATCGACTTTGCCATGTTTGCTGACCTTTCAGAGATTCTTCGTGCGATGTTGAGGCTGCGCTCAGTAAACAATAGCGCGATCTCACTTCTGGGCGGATCAGTCAGGCAAATGCGAGATCTAGTGGCATTTCAATCGCCAGGAAGGAGTACCCACAGGTCACGTCTGCCGGCGTTGCAGTGGACACTGCGGGCAAGCAGGCCGGGTAGGGCCCAGCTCAGAAAGTGCGCCAAATGGGCGGCCTGCCTGGCGACGGTTCTATGGCTTAAGCCGAAGCCGAAGGATGCCATAGCCCACGCCAGCTTCGTCTGCTGATTTCGCCACCTGGAAGGCCATGAAGCTACCATCCGTGGCCACCACAGGGTTCGACGCTTTCCAGCCCTCGTAGTCGTTCAGGTAGGTCACCCGAGTGAAGGGCGCTCCGCTTCCATCGAGCGGCAGCTTCCAGAGATCGACGTTGCGGAAGCCGCCCTCCCAGCCCTTCTGGTGAGCCTGATGGTCGCTCTCGACCAGCGTGAACTTGCCGTCGGGAAAGATACCCTCCACTTCGTTGTATTCACCGGGAAGCTTTGATAGCTCAGTGATCTTGCCAGTTGCCACTTCGATGCTGAATACGGCGGCGTTCCCCTTGGGTTGGTAACAGCTATAAGTAAGGCGGCGGTCGCTGTCGTAGAAATCCTGTGCTTCCAGAATGCAGTCGCGCGAAGGGCTGGTATGGAGGAGGCGCTTGTCGCGAAAGCCGAGCAGACCAGGGTGAAACGTGGCCATCCAAAGTTGGGAATGGCCCTCGGGAAGTGACTTGTCCTGCGCCCGCGTGACGGACCAGGCCACCTGCATGGATCGCTTGGAGATGGCGGCTCCTTCGCTGAGCGCCTGATTCGCCCGCACGGGGGTGGCGCCGGCTTTCGCGGGCAGATACCAGAACTCGTTGTCTTCGTGACGACTGGTACGGATGTCCTTGAAGCGTTCCGGGCCAAGCAGCAGGTAGTCGCCGTTGGAGAGATGCATCACTCGCAGAAACGCCGCCCCCGGTACGTTGCAGGTGAGACAGCGGAGCTTGCGGGTGGCAAGGTCCAGCACAAATGCGTCGCCAAAGGATTTGCCCATGAACGCGACACGCCGGTTGTCCGGGGAGATGTCGGCACGCTCTCCAAACTCAGTAAGAACTTCAAGACCGGGTGGCAGCGCGTCAAGCGGATTGCCTGCCTTTCGCTGCGCCGTGAGGGGCGCCAGAGAAAGCGCACAAAACATACAGAGCCAGCGTTGCATCAACGTATTCACTGACAGCCCTCCGGAACTGCTTGACATTCCGCCAATCCGGCTAAAGAATATCGTGAACTCCCTCCGCGGGGAAGCCCCTGCAATCTGGAAACAAGTTTGAGGAGGTCCCATGGATCAGCAATCGCCAAAATTCGATGGGACAGGGGCTCCATTCAGCCGCCGGGCAGCGCTATTGGCAATGGCGACGCCTCTGCTGGCGCAGGACCGGAAGCTGCGCCTCGGCATCGTGGGCGGACGCTTCGGCGCCACCTTCCAGTTTCACGAGCACCCCAACTGCGTAGTGGAAGCGGTGAGCGACTTGGTGGAAAGCCGCCGCGCGCATCTGGCCAAGACCTATTCCTGCACGAAGACCTATCCATCGCTCACCGAACTGCTGCGTGACCGGCAAGTGGAAGCCGTCGGCCTGTTCACGCCCGCGCCTGACCATGTGGCGCATGTGCTGGAGTGCCTGGCGGCAGGCAAGCATGTGCTGTGCGCGGTGCCCGCGGCAATGTCGCTGGAGGAGTGCGAGAGACTCGTGGAAGCCGTCAAACGCAGTGGTCTCACCTACATGATGGCGGAGACCAGCTACTACCAGCAGATGACGATCTCCGCGCGTAAGTTCCACCAGGAAGGGGCATTCGGGCGTATCTACGCTTGCGAGAGCGAGTACCACCACGCAGGCCTCGATGTGCTGTTTCGCCTGGACGGCAAGCGCACATGGCGCTACGGGTTCCCACCCATGCACTACCCCACCCACAATACCGCTCACCTGATTGGGGTGACCGGGGAGAGGCTGACGGAAGTGAGCTGCATCGGCTGGGGCGATGGCGATCCCATCCTGAAGGACAACAATTACGCCAATCCCTTCTGGAACCAAACTGCGCTGTTCCGTAGTGAACGCGGTACTTCGTTTCGGGTGGCGGTATGGTGGAAGGGAGCCCATCGCGGAACGGAACGCGCCCAGTATTTTGGGGACAAGATGAGCCTCTTCTTCGCGCATCCGAATGGCACAGGTCCGGCGATTGTACGCTGGAGTGAGGGCAGAGAGAAAGACAGCGGCGGCTTCGAGCGACAGGGTTCCGTGCTTGAGCCCTACGAAACGCCGCGGTGGTGGGCCACTGACTTGCTGCCCGAGCCGCTGCGCCACGATAGCGGGCATGAAGGTTCGCACACGTTCCTTACCCACGAGTTTGTGGATGCCGTGCTGCGCGGACGAACTCCAACAGTGAATGTGCTGGAGGCAGTAGCCTACACGGCGCCCGGGATAGTGGCTCACCAATCCGCGCTGAAGGATGGTGCGCAGTTGAGGATTCCCCAGTTCGGCTAGTGCGGGACACGCATGCCGGATCCAAAGAGAAAGGACGATAACTATGCCAACCGTTGACCAACACTCGGCGGGCCACGCCTCGTGGGTGGAACTGGCCACAAGTGACGTGGTGGCCGCACAGCCCTTCTATGAGGGGCTATTCGGGTGGACCTGCCGGCAAGTTGCTCCGGATGGCCCAGGCGCCTACTTCATGTGGCATCACAACGGGCTTGAGGTCGCGGGCATGTACACCGTGGCGGGTCCACTGGTGGAGAAGGGCGTTACCCCTCACTGGATGGTATATTTCGCCACAGACGACGCGGACGCACTGGCGGGCCGTGTGCGCGAGGTGGAGGGGGGTGTGCTGTTTCCGCCGTTCGACGTGGGCGAATCTGGCCGGTCAGTGTGGTGTAGCGACCGCCACGGCGCCATGTTTTCCGGCTGGCAGGCCAAGGCCCATTGCGGCATGAAGGTGACAGGCGAACCAGGGACGCTGAACTGGGTGGAACTGGCGACCCCGGAGCTCGACCGGTCGATTGAGTTCTACACCCACGTATTTGGCTGGAAAGCGCTGGAGCGCACTCCCGACGAGCGGGGCATCCCCACGCGCTACGTGGAGTGGATGGTGGGAGAGACGCATGTAGGCGGGGCGCTGCAAATGACTGATGAGTGGAAGGGCGTTCCACCGCATTGGGTGCCCTATTTTGAGGTGGCGGATTGCGACGCCGCAGTGGAAACCGCACAGCGTCTGGGCGGCAAAGCGCCTTACGGCGCATTTGGGATGGCTGGAGTTGGCCGTTTGGCGGTGATACAAGATCCACAGAGCGTGACGTTTATGGTGATCCAGCCATCGCACTAGCGGGTCATCACGCACCAGGAGTGCCGAACCGGGCGTGCAGTGCGGCGAGTTCCGCGTTGCTGAGGGCGCGCCCCCGGCCCTCCAGCAGGAACCACAGCTTACATTGTTCTTCCAGTTCTTCGGCAAGCGCGGCGGCGGTGGAGAGGTCAGCACCCCAGGCGATGGAGCCGTGGTTGCGCAGCAGGATGACGGGGCCATCGGCTGCGACGGCCTCGACGGAGGCGGCCAGTTCCAGCGAGCCAGGGGGATAGTAGGGCACCACGGGCATTCTTGCTACACGCATCGGGAAGTATGGCGTGAAATAGGGTAAGGGATCAGCGTCGGGCAAGTCGTTCAGGCACGAGAACGCCGTCGCATAGGTAGAGTGCAGGTGGACGATTGCGCCCGCCGCCGGAACTGCCCGATAGATGCCCAGATGGAAATTGATTTCCTTGGTGGGCTTATCGCCGCTGATGTGAACACCCGTTGCGTCCAGCAGGGAAAGCCTTTCGGTTTCCAGGTGGCCAAACGATGAATTGGTGGGGGTGGCAACGATGGCGTTTCGCACCCGCGCGCTCATGTTGCCTGCACTGCCATAACTGTAGCCGCGCGCAAACAGAGACCCTGCGATACGGGTCAAATTTTCGCTGATTGCCAGGTCTTCGCGGCTAGGTTGTGCCATGCCAGGGCCTCCCGTAATTGTCCGAAACAGTTCAGTGCGACTCCACGGCGGGTGCCTTACCGTCGGGAGGCAGGGAGCGCATCCCAATCCAGCAGGCAACAGCAGCGAAGTTCATTGCCGCGGCTACGGCAAAGTAAGCACTTCCCGATCCGGTAAGCCGTAGCAGGATGGGAAAGATACCTGCGCTTGCGAACGAGCCCAGATTGCCGATCATGTTCATCGAAGCAGAGACGCTGGCGGCATGGGCGCCTCCGATGTCGCCGCAAAAGCTCCAACTGGGGCTGATGGTCATATCCGCTCCAAAGGTGGCAACGGTGAAGCAGGCCACAGCGAAGATCGCTGTGTCTGCCCACACCAGAGCCAGCATGCCTACTCCAGACAGCACAAAGCCTGCGATAGCGGGAAGGCGACGGCTCCAACTGCGCCAGCGGGAGCGGTAGAGAGAATCCACGAACCAGCCCGTCACCCACTGCGAAGCAGCGCCGAACAACAGCGGGAGCGCGGCATAGCCCGACGCCTGCTCGGGTGTCAGGCTGTAGGTTTCCAGCAGGTAGACGAACATCCAGGTGAGGCAGAGATAGAACGTGAAGTTGCTAAAGAAATACTGCATCATGGCCAGGAAGAGCGGCCAGGAGCGGAACACTTCCCAGGAGAACTTCACCCGCTGGGCGGCCGACCGCGCCGCGCCGCCATCGGGGGAATCCGCATCCTTGGGGTAGTCGCGGAAAAGCAAGATCCAGCCGACGGCCCAAACCAGACCCACCGCGCCGAGAATGAAGAAACTGCGTCGCCAGTCAGTAACTGCAATAAGCCAGGTGATGGCGGGAAAGGCGAATGCGCCACCAATGCGCGAACCCGAAAACATGATGCCGTTGGCGAGTCCGCGTTTGCCAGGGGGCAGCCAGTTGACGATGGCGCGAGTGGCGCCGGGAAATGCGCCCGCCTCTCCCATACCGAAGGTGAAGCGGGTCACCAGCATCACCACGTAGTTATGGACCATGCCGGTAGCCGCGGTAAGCGCGCTCCACGCGGTCACCACGCCGAACAGTCCGATGCGCGGGCCATAGCGGTCCATGATGGCGCCGCTGGGCACCTGCATCAGGGCGTAGCCAAGGGAGAAGGCTCCAAACACCACGCCCATCTGATCGTTGCTCAAGCCCAGGTCCACCGCCAAGGGGCCCTTAGCGGCAGAAATCGCCACACGGTCGATGTAAGTGAGCATTGACAGGAGGAACAGGCCAATCATCAGAAAGAACTGTTTCATGCGGCTACCTCGGCTCCGTGTTGCACAAGGATTCATCATACTTAAAGCGCAGCACGCCAGCGCATGGCTGGACGCGCTAACCCGCGGGGGTGCAAGCGAGTGAGCAGACGATACTCACTGCTATGCCAGACAGGTAGCTTGCCCCTGCAGGAAACGTTTCCTTGCCCGGGCAATCGCCGTCGATTCATCGGCCGGCGCATCTCATGTTCGGGTCTCCCCGCCGAACCGTTACAATTCTTAAAGAGACCCGCCTAAGCAAGGCTCTATTGTTATGCCACCTCCAGTTGCCACACTCTGCGTACTTGTTGCGCTATGCCTGCTGCCTGGTCTGGTGCAGGGCCAGCCCGCGGATCTGGAACAGGCCACCAAACAGGCACGGCGCTTGCTGGATGATGGCAAATTCGCTGAAGCGATCCCTTTGCTGGTGGAGTTGCGAAAGGCCGCGCCGGAGAATACCAGTTTGGGCATGACCATTGGGCAAGCCTACGCCAACACCGGTGAGTTCCAAAAAGCGATCTTGGAGTATGACGCAGTGCGCAGGCGGCTGCCGAACTTCAAGCCTGCCGTGGTCTCGCTGGCCACTCTCTATCTGAACCTCGGGCGAGGCAGGGAAGGGGTGGCGTTGCTGAGTGAGTTTGTGGCGCGCAACCCCGGCGATGCCGACACCCGCGCGATGCTGGCTTCGGTGTACCAGGCGCAGGGCGATCTCAGCCGGGCCAACGAGCACCTGGCCGAGACAGCGCGCCTCCAGCCACAGGACCCGCAGGTATGGTTCGCGCTGTATCAGAACCTCAACGCAATCGTGAGGGAATGCATGGCGTTGACCGAACAAGCTGATCCGGAATCCGCGCCCATGGTGGCAATGGCCGGGCTGGAGCGCGTACACCTTCAGCAAGACGAGAGCGCATTCTACCTGTTGCGCGAATCCCTTCGTCGTAACCCCAAGTTGCGAGCGGTGCACAGCCAGATTGCGGCCATCTACAAACGGCGCGATCAGTTCCAGTGGGCCAAAGATGAAGAGAGCAGGGAAGTCGCCCTTGGTTCGCCCGATTGTGGCCAGGAGGTTGCGGCCTGCGCATTCCTCGCGGGAAAGTACGCGGACGTGATGACGGAAACGCGCTTCGCTCGTATTCCCGAGGATCTGTACTGGCGCTATCGCGCTGCTGTGGAGCTGGGCAATGAGGCTTTCAGCAAACTGCAGTCACTGCCTGCCAGTGTGCAGAGCCATGGAGCGCAGGCCGAATGGATGAGGAAACGCAATCGCCATGGGGAGGCGGTGAAGGCGTGGCAAGCGGCCATCGCGATGGCGCCGAATAACCCTGGGCTCCGCAAGGAACTCGTCGTCTCGTTGTTGCAGGCAAAGGAATTCGCACAGTGCGCGCAGCAGGCGGACGCTTTGTTGAAGGATGCGCCGGAAGACCCGGAACTCCTGCTGCTGCGAGGCGACGCCGCACTCAATCAGCAGAATGCCGCGCAAGCCCTGCCCTTTCTGCAGCGGGCACTAAAGGCTGAGCCAGGCATGCTGCCCACCCATGCTTCGCTGGGACGCGCGCTGTTGCAGTTGAACCGGGCGGCCGAGGCGATTCCGCATCTTGAAAAGGCTCTGCCCCAGGCGTCGGACGGATCAGTGCTTTACCAACTCTCACAGGCCTATCAGCAAGCAGGGAAAAGCACTGAGGCTGCGCAGGCGTTGGCGCGGTACCAGGAGATCCAGCGCCGCGAACAGAAGGAGCGGGCGGATTTCGAGGCCCGTTTCCAGATCACGCCTCCCTAGAGCAGGTGTTTGCGTCATTTTCGCTCGTGGAATTGAAATGGGATAAGTAGTTGATTACATGAGGGCGAACCTTGGGAAAGTCTCTGCGTAACTTGCCCGGCGGCATCTGGTTAGTTATACTCCGACTGCAAGGTATGAAATTCTTCCGTTGGTAGGACCCCGTGACTATTGAAGCGATTCTTCTCCACTCTTCCACCCGGCTAGCCGGTTCCCGCGAGTATCCGACACGATTGTGGAACTGGCTTGGGAGCATGGCCACCTGCTTGCTCGTCCTGTGTGTACTCGGTACAGCGGCGATGGCGCAAATCACCGTTTCGCCGCAGAACATCAACCAGGAATCCTCTTCCGCTGCTGGCGTTGCCAGCATTGCCGTGACTGCTCCTGGGGTGACATGGAACGTGGAGGTAGTTCGTGGGATCGACATTGTTGGCGTCGACTCTCCAGATATCTCCTGGGTAACCATCTCCAGCCCGCTCCAACAGACGGGCAACGGAACGATCAATTATAGCTTCGGAGAGAACCCGGAACTGTTTCCACGGACGGCGCGGTTCTTTTTCCGGGTTACGGGAAGTTCCACGATTATTGCCGAGCATCGTCTCGTACAGGGTCCGTCCAATGCCACGGTCATCTTGACCCCCAGTTCGATAAACATCGATGGGTTTGGCGGCGACCGCACCATTGGAGTGGCCCTTGGGCCGCTGACGCCGTGGACGGCAACTACCACTAGCGCTTGGATTCAGATTCTCACCGGTCCCAGCGTGGGTCCCGGTAATCTGATGATCAGGATACTGCCGAACTTCACTGGACAGGCAAGGGTAGGTACGGTAACTGTGGGTTCCGCCTCGGTGACGGTAACCCAGGACTTCACCGATGCAACCTTCACCCTCGGCAGCAGTTCCGCGAGTTTCCCCTTCGGCGGCGGGAACGGCACCGTGGCGGTTACGGCGAATCCCGCTGGCGCCCCGTGGACGGCAACCTCAAACGATCCATTCATCGTGATCACGAATGGAGGAGCGTACACCGGCACCGGATCAGTAACCTACAGCGTTGCAAGCAATCCGAACGAAACGGCGCGGCAGGGCACTATCACCATCGCCGGCCAGACATTCACTGTGAACCAGGAAGCCAACCCCGGTACGCCCGAGGGTGTGCTTACCAGTTCGGTGAACCAACTGAATTTCGTATCATTCCCACTCGGAACATCCACGCTCGAAAGAAACGCCGTAATCAGCAGCACCGGCGACGCTTTGTCGTTCACGGTGCAGATCAACGGTGCTCCGTGGCTGACAGTGACTCCCAGCGGCGGCGTTACTCCAACTACGCTGGTCTTTACGGCCAATCCGGCTGGCGTGTCGCCGGGTAACTACTCGGGCACGGTGGTTGTGTCTTCTCCGGATAGCCCCTCGGTGACGATTGGCGTTTCGTTTGAAGTGCGAAGCACCAATTTCACCAGTCCTCCGTTGAACGCATCGCCTCGCTCGCTGTACTTCAGCCGAACCTCCGGCGGGCCGATCCCCGCACCGCAGCGGATCCGGCTTGGCAATCCAGACGCCATTGTTGCGGCCGGCATTCAAGTGACCGCGAACAACTGGCTTGCCGCGAGCGTGAATCGCGATGAAAACGGGCCTGGCATCCAGGTGGTGATTCGCAATGTCACTCTGCTTCCTGGAGTGTATGACGGCACAATCATTGTACGCAGCACCGAGGCGCAGTTCGCCGAATTGGAGATTCCCGTCCGCTACGTGGTCCAGATGGCAAACGCAGGCGGGCCGTCGATTTTCTCGGGTGGCGTAGTGAATGCTGCCAGCTTCCGGGCGGGTGGCGCTCCAGGAACCTGGATCAGCATCTTTGGCTCCGGACTGGCTACCTCCACGATGGGGTGGAATCCTTCTACTGTTCAGGGATCACTTTTGCCAACGAACCTCGGCGGTACGGAAGTCTTTATCGACGGGGTACGGGCGCCGCTATCCTTCGTCAGCGCCGGTCAGGTGAATGCACTGGTTCCTGGAATTGTGAAACGCGGATGGGTGGAAGTGCAGGTGAGTGTGAACAATCAACTCGCCCCAAGCGGCTACCTGTTCCTGCGTGACGAGGACCCAGCCTTCTTCGTGTATGCGCCGCAGAACGGAATCTTTCCGGCAGCGCAGCACGTGGATGGAACGGCAGTTGGTCCAGTGGGTCTGTTCCCCGGCGGCCCCCCCTCTCGGCCAGCCAATCCGGTAAGCCATGTGGTCCTCTATGGAACTGGTTTTGGTGAAACCGCCCTGGCACTTGACCCTGCCACCTTCTTCAAGGGGGCGGCCGAGTTGCTGAACGTAGGCGACCTCAGCGTTCGCGTTGGGCCAGTACCTGCCCAAGTGACGTTCGCTGGTCTGGTGGCGCCAGGACTCTACCAGATCAATATCGCGGTGCCTAGCGTGACGGAAGGTGACTACTTCCTGAACAGCGTTCTTGGGACCCTCACTACCCAGCCAGGGTTGCAATTGATCGTACGAAGGCCGCAACCTTAGCCCATTGGGACAGGGAAAGGATATGGGACCAGAGCAACAAATGGGGCGTCGGAGCGGGCTATCGCCGGCACCGATGCCCTGTTCTGTCTGTGACCTGGAATCTTCGGCGAGAAGGCTCCGCCACTCGCCGCGATCGAAACGGAAGACTTTGGACCAGGTGGCTCTATGCAGCCTCGAAACCCTAAGCAGCAGAGACCTGCCAGTTTACTTTTGGAACAATTTACAAAATTTTGTTTCCACTGCGCTGCTTCACTTGCACTACGATAAGGGAAGGATTTAGATTGCGGGCTTTTGCCAGGGGTCGCGCCGCTGGCTCCCGGCCCAATCTGAACTTGGGAAAGGTGGTCTGCGATGTGCCGAAATGAGATGATCGACTCGTTGGCCGTGCGGAAGCGTCCGCACGCTTCCGTCACGATGGGTGGCCTGCTTCGCTGGACGCTCAGCTTGCTGCTCCTGGTGGCATTGCCTGTACTCATGCATGCGCAGGCCGGCCTAACGGTGTCTCCGCCCAACGGAACCTTCTCGGGTGTGGGTGGGACGCTGGATTTCCAAGTCACCGTAACCGCAGGGACTCCGTGGACCGCCGTCTCAAACGAAAGCTGGCTGACGGTGGTGGCGGGTTCCAGTGGTACCGGTCCGGGCGTGGTCAGGCTTTCCGCCGACACCAACGAAACCAACCTCAGCAGAACGGCCCGGCTAACGGTGGGTTCGTTCATCGTCTATTTGGTGCAGGATCCTCTGTTCGCGGTTGTCCGATTTCTGCCGGATGCCATCGCGGTGCCTCCTAGTGGAGTGCAACGGTCAATCACAGTGATTGTTGAGCCGCCGAACCTGGCGTGGCAAGCCACCTCGAGTGTGGACTGGATTACTGTGATCACCGGCAGGGATGTGGGTTCGGGCCAAGTAAACTTTGTTGTCGCCGCAAATCCCACGGCCGCAACCCGCGTGGGCCAAATCACGGTGGTGGGACAAAGCCTGACGGTAACCCAGACAGGTTCACTGGCGAGCTTTACGGTTTCCCCCTCCGCGGTGAGTATCCCCTTCAGTGGCGGGGCTGGCCAAGTGACGGTGACCGCCCAACCCGACGATGCGCGCTGGGGCGCCTTCTCCCTTAGCCCATGGATTAGCGTTTCCGGTGGCCAGTTTACGGGTTCTGGTGTGGTGAGCTATACCGCCGACTCGAACCCTCTTGGCGAAGTTCGGCAAGGCAACATCCGGATCGCGGATACCCTTTTTGTGATTACACAGGCGGCCAACCCTGATCCGGTTACGCCTACTGATCCCACGGCGCCATCCACCACCTTCCGGCTATCGAGCGGCCTGGTGAATCTAACCTCCGTGGTGGGCAGCACTTTGGAGGTTTCGCAGTCTCTGGGGATTCTCAGCACCGGGGACAATCTGAACTTCACGGTGGAAGTGGAAGGCGCGGCCTGGTTGCGCGCGCGCCGAACCTCCGGCGTTACCCCCGACAACATCATCTTTACTGCAGATCCCACAGGGCTTGCCGTGGGAACTTACTTTGGGACGATCCGTCTGCGCTCCACATCCAACACCGCGGTGGTGGAACTGCCTGCGCGCTTGCGCATCAACCCCGAACCCGGTACGGCTCCGCAGCCCGAGATCAGGCCCGCCGGACTGTTCTTCTCGCGTATCGTTGGCCAGCCCATTCCTGAGCAGCGTGCGGTGCAAGTGGGCTCAGCGGGCCAGAGCTTTAGCACTACCCTGACGCTTAGCGTCCCTGTGCCTTGGCTGCAAATCGCCTCGACCAGCGACCCCACTGGCACCAAGGTGATCGCAGTGATCCGGAACGTGAACATGTTGCCCGGCCTCTACGAAACGGAGATTGTTGTTTCGAGTCCCAACAACCTGTTTAGCAGTTTCCGCATTCCGGTTTCCTACCGGGTACAGTTGGCGCCGATGGGCAGGCCCGCAATCAGCTCCGCGGGCATTGTGCATGCCGCCAGTTTCGAGGAGGGTATCGCCGGGAACACGTGGATTAGTATCTTTGGCACTGATCTCGCGAAGTCCACCCGGACCTGGACATCCGCGGACTTCGCCGGGGTTAATCTGCCCTTGAGTCTGGACGGCGTTGAGGTGACTGTGGGCGGTGTGAAGGCGGCCATTGCCTACGTAAGTCCAGGGCAGTTGAACATTCTTGCTCCCGCGGCGACGAGCTTGGGCCGCAAGGAGATTGTGGTGACCGTGGACGGTGTGGCTTCCGAGAGCGCCATTGGCTACTACTCTGAAGTCCTGCCTGCCTTCTTCACCTTTGGGCCGATGAGCGGCAAGTACGCGGCTGCCCTGCACCTGGATAGTGCCCCTGTGGGTCCAGCGGACTTGTTTGCCAGCGGTACGCCGGCACGCCCCGCCAAGCCTGGCGAGGTGATTCAGGTCTTTGGCTCGGGCTTCGGATTGACGAACCCGCCAGCGGATCCCACGAAGCTGCTAACCACTTCGGCGACGCTCGTCGACTTCCTCGGGTTGCAGATTCGGATCGGCGGCCAGAATGCCACCGTGGGCTTTGCTGGACTCTCCGGGACGGGCCTGAACCAGTTCAATGTCACCGTGCCCGCGCTTGCGGCTGGAGACCACGAGATTGTGGCCACCATCGGAAGCGTTACCACACGGACGGGGGTATTCATTCGCGTCCAGCCTTAGCGCGGAGGATCTCCGGCGAGCCTGGAGATCGCTGCTTCAGTGAAACGGAAAACGGCCCGGCATCCCGCCGGGCCGTTTTCTATTTCACGCAGATCAACGCGAAGGCGGATTGGACTATTCTTCCGCTGCCGCCAGCTTCTCGCGCTGTTCCTTAAGTACGGCCTTGCGGCTGAGCTTGATGCGGTTGCCTTCGAGCGCCAGCACCTTTACAAGGATCTGGTCACCCTCGTTAAGCTCATCGCGAACGTTCTTGATGCGGGTCTCAGCGATCTCGCTGATGTGGAGCAGACCGTCGGTGCCGGGGAAGATTTCAACAAAGGCGCCAAAGTCCGCAATGCGTACCACTTTGCCAAGGTAGGTCTTGCCTACTTCCGCTACAGCCATGATGTCCGCGATCATAGCCAGCGCCTGGCGGGCGCGTTCACCATCGCTCGCGAACACATTCACGATGCCTTCGTCGTTCACGTCAATCTTCACTCCGGTGGCATCCACAATGCCGCGGATCACCTTGCCGCCGGGTCCGATGAGTTCGCGGATCTTGTCGGTGGGGATAGTGGTGGTGTAGATGCGCGGAGCGTAGTCGCTAATCTCGGTGCGCGGGCTCTGGATGGCCTTGTTCATCACTTCCAGAATCGCAAGGCGGGCCGTACGAGCCTGCTGCAACGCTTCCCGCATCACGGCGGTGGTGACATTCGGGACCTTGATGTCCATCTGCAGGGCAGTGACGCCTTCGGCGGTGCCCGCCACCTTGAAGTCCATGTCGCCGTAATGGTCTTCGGCGCCAGCAATGTCGGTAAGCACCGCGTAGCGGTCGCCGTCATTCACCAGGCCCATAGCGATGCCCGCAACCGGCGCGGTCAGCGGACAACCCGCATCCATCAATGCCAGGCTGGCTCCGCAAACTGAAGCCATGCTGCTCGATCCGTTCGATTCCAGAATGTCGCTCACCACACGCATGGTGTAGGGGAACTCTTCCTCAGCGGGCAATACATTCAGCACGGCGCGTTCAGCCAGTGCGCCGTGGCCGATCTCCCGGCGGCCCGGGCCGCGCAGGAAGCCTACTTCGCCAACGCTGAAGGGCGGGAAGTTGTAGTGCAGCATGAACTTCTTGGAGGTTACCGCCGCGTCCAGCGTTTCCATGCGCTGCTCGTCTTCCTTTGAGCCCAGCGTGGCCGATACCAGCGCCTGAGTTTCGCCGCGCGTGAAGAGACCGGAGCCATGCACGCGGGGCAGAATGCCCACTTCGGCTTCCACGTTGCGAAGCTGGTCGAAGGCACGCCCATCCGGGCGGCGCTTGTCGTCCAAAATCTGTTCGCGGAAGATCTTTTCCTTAAGTTCGCTGAAAAGCTTCCCCGCGAGCGCCCGCTTCTCGGTTTCCTCGGCGGGAATGCTGGCAACCACTTTCTCTTTGGCCGCAGCCACCTTGGCGTAGCTCTCGAGCTTTGGGTACTTCTCCGTGTTCAGCGCGTCCTTCAGTTCGTCGTGAATCAGTTCATCTATCTGCTTAGCCAGCGCTTCGTCGGTGACGGCCGCCGGCACTTCCTGCTTGGGCTTGCCGGCCTTCGCAACCAGTTCGCGGATAGCGGCGTTCAGTTTTTTGCAAGCCTCGTGGCCGAATTCAATGGCATCGACAATAAGGTCTTCCGACACCACTTTGGCGCCGGACTCCACCATCACTATGCCCTGGTCGGTACCCGCAACCGTGATACTGATTGAAGACTCGCGGAGATCTTCGAAACCGGGGTTGAGTACGAACTCGCCGCCAATATGGCCTACACGCACGGCGCTCAGGATTTCAAAGAAGGGTATGTCAGAGATTGCCAGCGCTGCCGCGGCGCCCACCATGGCCAGCGTGTCGGGGTCGTGTTCCGGGTCCGCGCTCATCACCATTGCCATCACCTGCGTCTCATTGCGGAAGGTGGGAGGGAAAAGCGGACGAATGGGGCGGTCGATCTGGCGGGAGGTAAGCACTTCCTTCTCGGAGGGGCGTCCTTCCCGCTTGATAAATCCACCGGGGATCTTCCCCATCGCGTAGTAGTATTCACGGTAATCCACCGTCAGCGGGAAGAAGTCGATTCCCACGCGGGGAGAGGTGCTGGCGCACGCGGTGGCCAGAATCAGAGTATCGTCACAGCGAACGACGACCGAGCCGTTCGCCTGCTTGGCCAATTTGCCGGTTTCCAGAGTGATCTGGCGACTGCCCAGATCTACAGTTACGGAATGATGCATCGTGATGTCCTTTTCGACTAGGGCGCAGAGATTCCGGTGGCGAGGCTTCCCAAACGGAAGCATAAACACAAAAGGCCAACGTTCCGGTAAGGGAACGTTGGCGGCGGATACACGAAAGGCGTGGATGCGGCGAGAGGTGGAACAATCCAGTGCGGTCGCGGGCAGCCTGCGCCCTGAGCATCAAGCCGCGTTAGCGGCGGATTCCCAACCGCTGGATCACTTCCGCATATCGCTGCGGACTCGTTCGCTTCAAGTAGATGAGAAGGCGACGACGCTGCGCCACCAGGGTCAGCAGACCGCGGCGGGAGTGATGGTCCTTCTTGTGCGACTTGAAGTGCTCAGTGAGCTCCAAAATGCGGCGGCTAAGAATTGCCACCTGTACTTCGGTAGAGCCCGTATCAGTATCGTGCTGGCGATAGTTGGAGATGATCTCCTGCTTTTCTACGGTTCCGAGTGCCATCCGGTGGTCACTACTCCTTTGTCAGTGCGTATTTGCCCTTGTACTTTGTTCAGGATAGCACAGGCGAAGCAGCATCGGCCAATGTCTATTGTGTTCGGTGCGTCGCGACTGGGCTAGATGCTGCCGACCCGGGATCGATTGTCCGGGTGATTGGGCTGGAAATGGAAGGAAGATCGCAACGTGAGCGCTAGAGGTTTCTATTAGACTTACTCAGATTCAGTTCGGTTTCGACTTAGGAATTAATTGTCTTTAATTAATCCGCTTTACCGTTGATCCGTGCACGGCTTCAGTATAGATTTAGGCAGGTGATACTTTGTTCACCAATAACTTCAGGACGTATCGGAGTTTACGATGCGAAGATCTTTTGCACTCGCTTTGTTCTCGCTACTGCTACTGTTTGCGTTGACCCTGCAGGCGCAGGAGTCGCGCGGTAGCATTACTGGACGCATCAGCGATTCCCAAGGCGCTATGGTGGCCGGGGCACGCGTGACTGTTGTCAATTCTCGAACCAACGAAACCCGGGTGACGGAATCGAACACAACCGGGTATTATGAGGTCGCCTTCCTCGAGCCCAGTGTGTACTCAATCACAGCTGAATTGGCCGGATTTAAGAAGGCAGTTCGCTCGGGCATCACCGTAAATGTTGCTGCCCGCCTCGACATCGCCATTACTCTCGAAATCGGCGAACTCGCTGAAACCGTCACCGTTACTTCGGAGGCGCCATTGCTGGATACTACCAGCGCCTCTGGTGGCCGCGTGCTCGACCAACAGCAACTCATCAACCTGCCCTTCAGTGACCTTAATCCATTTGCGCTTTCCGCGCTCGCGCCCGGAATGCAATGGACAGGGCAACCCGAATATCGCCGCCCCTTCGACAATGGCGGCACCTCTGCCTTCAGCACCGCTGGCGGCGTTGGACAAAATGAGTACACCATTGACGGCCAGCCGATAACGGGCACCAACCGCCGCGTGGGCTATACTCCCCCAGCTGACGGCGTCACGGAGTTTAAGCTGGAAACGGCAAACTTCGACGCCTCCAACGGATTCTCTTCGGGTGCGCTGATCAATGTGGTCAGCCGCGGTGGCACCAACCAGTTCCATGGCAGCCTTTTTAACCAACACTGGCAACAGCGCTGGAACGCTACCCCGCACTTCACCCGCCTGAAGTGGGAAGACGATGTACGCGCCGGGCGCATCAGTCCGGATAGCCAGAAGCAGGCGACGGGCCGTTCCAATAACTACGGCTTCACCGCCAGCGGACCGGTGCTGATTCCGAAACTTCTCAACCTGAAGGACAAAGTCTTTTGGACCATTACCTATAACGGCATCCGGCAATCCAAAGCGGAAACCACGGACTCTGTGAATCGCACCGTGCCGCTGGAAGCGTGGAATCAAGGGGACTTTTCGCAGATGCTGAACGCCCCCAATGGCGCCAACCTTTACACCATCTACGATCCCCGCAGTGCTACTCTGCAAAACGGCCGCGTGGTGCGTACTCCCTTCGCGAATAACCGCGGGGTTCCCACGTTAAGCCCGATGGTAGCCACCTATGCGAAGATTTTCCCCAACCCAAACAACGTTCCCGGTTTGGTAAGCCCCGAATTCCTCAACAACTACCTTGCCTTCGCCATGCCAAAGGACGAGAAGTTCCACGCATGGCAGAGCCGCTACGACTGGGTAGTCTCACAGAATCACCGGCTGAACTTCCGTTGGCAGTACAACAACCGCTTGGCCGACGAGTACGACTGGACCTATGAGACTGTCCGAGGATTGCACTCCAATGGACTTACCCGCATCAACAAGGGCGCAGGTATGAACTATCTGTGGACTGTGAATGCCAATAACATTCTGGATACTTCGGTGAGTGTCTCCCGATTTGAGGAGGGATCTGAGCGTTCGGTGCCGCTGCAATTTGGTCCGAAGGATGTCGGGCTACCGGACTACCTTGAAGCCCGCGCGGGCGACAACCGCGTCCTGCCACGCCTGGATTTCAACAATCTCACAGACGTCAGCGACACCTACCCGGTAATCGGCGGGATCGGAACCACTGGTGAATTGCGAGTGACCATGACGTCTATCCGGGGCAATCATACCTTGAAGTACGGCATGCAGCATCGCCTGAATTGGTGGACTGGTCGCGGTCCGGGATTTAGTTCCGGTCGCTTCACGTTCCGAAACAACTGGACGCGCCGCGCCGACAACGACAACGTTTCCGCGCAGCACGCTCATGAGTACGCTGCGTTCCTGATGGGTCTTCCCAATGCGATCGACATCGATACGAACGACTCCTCGTTCATTTCCACCCCCCGCACCGCGTTGTTCATTCAGGACGACTTCCGACTTACGGATCGTGTCCGTCTGAGCCTGGGCATTCGCTGGGAACGGGAAGGCGGCATGAGCGAGCGCTTCAACCGCGGACTTGCCGGCGACTTCATCGGCGACCTGCAGCAACCGTTCACCGCACTAGCCAAGACGGCTTACGCAGCAAGCCCGATTCCGCAATTGGACCCTGCGAACTTCAACCCCGTGGGCGGCACGGCATACCTTGGCACTGGCAAGTACGACACCTTTACCAAAGGCAGCTACGTGTTTCTGCCCAAAGTGGGTATCGTCTGGAGCGCGAACAATAAGACCGTGTTCCGTGCGGGGTATGGCATGTACTCCGATACGCTGAACAGTACCAACACCCGGCCCGACACCTTCGGCTTCAACCAGGCAACAGCCACCCCCATCACCAATGACGCCGGCCTCACCTACTGTTGTGGCGTCGGTGCGGCGGCAAGCATCGCCAATGGCCGAACGGTGGTGAACGATCCCTTCCCCGTGCGTCCTAACGGTTCGCGATTCGACGAACCCTACCAGTCCGCATTGGGCGCGATGCCTCGCGTGGGTCGCGGCTATACCTCCATTCCCTGGGACTTCTACCCGGCTCGCCAGCACCGCTGGCGCATCGGTGTCCAGCGCGAACTTGCTCAAAACCTGGTGGTGGATGTCTCCTATAACGGAGCGTTTTCCAAGATCCCGGTAAACCAGCGCATCGACTTTGTTCCGGAACAATTCTGGACCACGGGTATGTTGCGTAACCAGGCCAACGACGACCTGCTGAACCAGAACGTTCCCAATCCGTACAACATCCAGAAGCTGGCAGGCCTCCAAACGTCTGACCCCTTGCTGTACCAGTACATGCAGGGGCAGGGTTTCTTCACTAGCACGGTCATCCGCCGTCACCAGTTGCTGCGTCCCTATGGCTTCATGAACAATGCGAATGGCCTGCGCCCTGGCGTGGACTTCGCTGACGCCCTGGGCGACACCACCTACCACGACATCCAGTTGCTGGTAGAGCGGCGATTTACCAAAGGCCTCTCAACCAGCTTCATGTACACCGGCGCGAAGAGCGACGAAGCGGACGTGTACTACAACCAGTTCGATGCCACCCCCACCCGGCGTCCCGCTGACCAGGTGCGTCCGCACCGGATTGCATGGTCGGGAACCTACGAAATCCCAGTGGGTAAGAACCGTGGGGCTATCCGCGACGGCTTCCTGAGTCACCTCGTGGGCAACTGGAATCTCGGCTGGGTCTACCAGCGGCAGAGCGGTGCGCCCACCGATTGGGGCAATCGCTTCTTCTATGGCGACCTCGACAACATCGAAGCGCTGTTCAAGAGCGACGAGACCCGGGCGCAGGATATCCACAAATGGTTTGACCCCTCCATCGCCTTCCGAGGCACTGGGGACATTCCCAGCGGATTCCAGGGCTTTGAAGGGCGCAGCAATCAGCAGCCGGGTGAATACCACGTCCGAATGTTCCCCTATCGCCTGCGCAGCCTGATGCAGGACGGCATCCGCAACTGGGACCTGAAGGTGGAGCGCATGTTCCCCATCACCGAAAGCGCCCGGGCACGGTTCTCTGTGGACTTGCTGAATGCCACCAACCACACCAACTTCGCGGCCCCGAACACTGACCCCACTAGCGGCAACTTCGGGCGCGTGACCGCACAGCGCGGTCTCAGCCGCGTACTTCAGTTCAACCTGCGCGTGGAATTCTAGCGCTTTCCCCGCGTTACCTATAACCAACCGGGTCGGCCTCACAAGGGCCGGCCCGGTTCTACTTTCTAACCGTTGCGGCCGGCGAAGCGTCGGGCTATGTCCGGGCGGAGGAGACGTCCGTGGAGGCGAAATCAGTCCCCGTGTAAAGCAACGGTTCCCCTGACCAGCGCGACAGCGCATAGGCGGCGCAGTCGCCGAAGTTCAACCCGGCAGGGTGGCGGCCCTTGCCATAGCGCCGGAAGGCCCGGCGAGCGAGCGCACACTGCTGCTCGTCGAAACCAACAATCTCAAGCGACAGTCGATGGATGAACTGCTCGATTTCCAAATCTGCAACGTCCCCCCGCCTGCTCACCAACACCATTCCGATCTCTAACAGCGAGACTGCGGACAGTAGCCGACGGGGCGCCTGGATGATTCGATGAGTAAACTCCACCCGTTCGGGTTCGTCCAGAAGTATCGCGACAATCGCCGACGTATCGATCGTCATCGGGTAGGTATACCCCATTCGTCGTAGCCCAGAATTTCGTCCTCGCTCGCATTGCTCACGACAGGGCGGTTGGCGCAGCGCAGCGCGATCTCCGTAATTTCCTCGAAGAGCGCCTGGTCTGGTGCACGTCGTTCCAAGCGCTTCACCCTCTCCTCCACCGCGTGATGCACGGCGTCCGTGATCGACTCCCCACTCAACTGGGCGAGCCGACGGGTAAGCGCCTCCGTTTCGGGGTTTTTGATACTGATGGGCACAGTTTTCTACCTATCATGAATTTTATCATGATAGGTAGAAAATGATCCATTGTGCCTGTTGGCTTACTTCCTGGGGGCTGGTGACGGAGGCTCTTTCACCTTCAGGAACTGCCCCGCCTTCACGCCTTTCAGCGACTGCGTCCCGCCATTCGGCCATCGGATCTCCAGGTCCACCGTTTCCGCGTCCCCCAACCCGAAGTGCAATCGCAGGTCGTTGGCGGAATAGAAACTCGCCTGGCTGAGGACTTCGCGCACCTGGCTGCGCCCGCCGTAGGTCGCCGTCACGCGGGCGCCGATGGCGGCGCGGTTAGAAACTGTGCCTTCCAGTTGCACCGAAATCCAATTCCCACCTCGCTGCTCGCCGGGCGTTCGCAGGTCGTTTCTGAGAAGTGTGGGCGCCTCGTTTCGATTCCAGATGACGATATCGAGGTCGCCGTCGTTGTCGATATCGCCCACGGCGGCGCCTCTGCTCGAATGCCTGGCCTGTAACGCTTCGCCCGCCTCCGTGGTGATCTGCTCAAACTTGCCAGTGCCCAGGTTGCGGAACAGCAGTCGCGGAGAGCGGTAGGGGTAAGTGGGCAGTTTGTTGTCGGTCTCCGGGTAGACGTTGCCGGTAACCAGAAAGACATCCGGCCAGCCGTCGTTGTCGAAATCCTCCAATGCTGTGCCCCAGCCCACGTAACGGGTCTCCACGGCAAGGCCGCTTGGCTGGGTGACGTCTGTGAAGTAACCCTCTCCTTCGCCCCGGTAGAGAATGTGGGTGTCATCAGCGAAGTGGGTCTTGAAGAGGTCCAGCTTCCCGTCGCGATTGTAGTCTCCCAGCGCGATTCCCATACCCGCCTGCTCCATCCCGTCGTCGTTCAGGGCGATGCCACGTTCCAGGGCCTCTTCGGTGAAGGTGCCGTCGTGGTTGT
>JAHCHD010000084.1 GCA_026129915.1 Bryobacterales bacterium | reverse complement strand
CGCTCCACCACACGATCAAATACCCTGGAGCCTGGAACGAACTGCTGCGCGTCCTGAAGCCGGGTGGCGCTCTCGTGCTAACGGAAACCTACGGCAATAACCCTCTCTTAAACGCGCTGCGGCGCTGGAACTGGCGTCGCAGTGCGTTGCCCGAAGAGCAAGGCGAAGACGTGATCTTCAACCGCGAGCACGTGGCAATCCTCCGCGAAGCCTTCACCGAAGTGCAGTTGCGGCCCATGCACCTGCTCTCCATGGCCAAGCGCGCGTGCC
Source organism: Bryobacterales bacterium (assembly GCA_026129915.1). Classification (GTDB taxonomy): domain Bacteria; phylum Acidobacteriota; class Terriglobia; order Bryobacterales; family Bryobacteraceae; genus JACTMJ01. The sequence continues at coordinate 21,902 of JAHCHD010000084.1, read as the reverse complement.
GCGGACGCCACCACCTGGCTCTGGTCCGTTGGCTTTTGCGTCTGCTGGGCGCGGCGGACCGGGCGCTGCTGACCATCGTCCCTTCACTGCGAAGCCATTGCGGAGAGGTGCTTGTGGTGGCAACCGGGCGACGTCCATTCCTGGAAAAACCGGCATCGTAGGCGCTCTCGTTCCAGCGTCGGGCATACAATAACGGCAGTATGTCTGATCTCCCGCTCGAACTTCTTGACTCCGGTGACGAGTCACTGTATCTGATGCATTCCACCACCCCTGGCCCGCAGGGGGCCGTGCCGCTTACCGAGGAAATGCTCACCGAAGGTGCTTCCGGCAATATCTTCGCGATGAGCCAGAATGTGGGCATGGGCTGGAGCCCCACCCAACTGCTGGGCAAGGAAGTGCTACTGCTTTCCACCCACGGTGGCGTCCGTGCTGAGGACGGCAGCCCCATCGCGCTCGGCTATCACACCGGCCACTGGGAAGTGAATTTGTTGGTCCGCGCGGCGGCGGAGGAACTCAAGCGTCGTCATGCCATCCCCTTTGCGGGCTTTGTGACTGACCCCTGCGACGGCCGCACCCAGGGCACCGTGGGTATGTACGACAGCCTTGCCTACCGTAACGATGCCTCCACGGTCTTCCGCCGCCTTATCCGGTCGCTGCCTACCCGCCACGGGGTGATTGGCGTGGCCACCTGCGACAAGGGGCTTCCAGCCATGATGATGGCCCTTGCGGGAGAGAAGCAATACTCCAGCATCATGGTGCCCGGCGGCGTCACCCTGCTGCCGGAAGAGGGCGAGGACGCGGGCAAGGTGCAAAGCGTGGGGGCACGCTATTCCCACGGGGAAATGACGCTGGAAGAAGCCCAGGAAGCGGGCTGCCGAGCCTGTGCGTCCCCCGGCGGCGGCTGCCAGTTCCTCGGCACCGCGGCCACTTCCCAGGTTGTGGGCGAAGGCCTTGGCATGTGCCTTCCCCATGCGGCGCTCGCACCCTCTGGGCACCCCATCTGGCTGGACGCCGCCACGCGCTCTGCCCGCGCCGTGCTGCAATTGATCGCCCGCGGGATTACCATGGGCGACATCCTTACGGAAGGCGCCATCCGGAATGCGCTCACAGTCCACGCCGCCTTCGGCGGCTCCACCAATCTGGTGATCCACTTGCCCGCCATCGCCTACCACGCGGGCATTCGCCGGCCTACTGTTGACGATTGGTCCAGTATCAACCGCAAAGTGCCCCGCATCGTGGACTGCCTCCCCAACGGACCCCTGATGCACCCCACGGTGCGCGTGTTCCAGGCGGGTGCGGTGCCTGAGGTGATGCTGCACCTGCGCAACGAGGGGCTGCTGGAGTTGGGCGTGATGACCGCCAGCGGGTTCACACTTGCCGAGGTTCTGGACTGGTGGGAGAAATCCCCGCGCCGCCAGCAGGTGCGCGAGGGCATGAAACAACGGGAAGGGGTTGACCCCGACGACGTCATCATGTCCCCCGAGCGCGCCGCGGCCAAGGGACTCACTTCAACCGTCTGCTTCCCGGCAGGCAATCTCGCACCGGGTGGCAGCGTCATCAAGTCCACTTCCATCGACGCCAGCGTAGTGGATGCCGATGGCATCTACCGCAAGCGCGGCCCCGCCAAGGTCTTCACCATCGAAAAGGAAGCGATTCAGGCGGTGAAGGGCCGCGGTCCCAAGCCCCTCCAGCCCGGCGACATCCTGGTGCTTTGCTGCCGCGGACCCATGGGCAGCGGTATGGAGGAGATCTACCAGATCACCTCCGCGCTGAAGCATTTGTCATTCGGCAAGCAGATTGCGGTGCTCACCGATGCCCGCTTCAGTGGCGTCTCCACGGGCGCCTGCATTGGCCACATCACGCCCGAGGCCTTGGCCGGTGGCCCGCTGGGTAAGTTGCGGGACGGCGACATCATCGAGATTGTTGTGGATCGCAATCGCCTGGAAGGCAGCGTCAACCTGATCGGCGAGAGCGGCCAGGCCATTAGCATAGAGGAGGGCAACCGGCTGCTGGCCACCCGGCCTCCGAACCCCATGCTGCACCACGATGAGTTCCTGCCCGATGACACCCGCCTCTGGGCCGCGCTGCAATCCGTCAGCGGCGGCACCTGGGCTGGCAGCGTCTATGATGTCGGCCGCATCCTGGATGTGCTGGCGGCGGGCCAGCAGGCACTGGGGGAGTGAGATCTCACGATCCCCCCGCACGCCTTTGCCACCAGCTATGGGTAGCCGCATCTGTTTTGGTTGCGGCTACCCATATCGCGTGGGTTGCAGGTTTCTACATTGGGGTGCCCTGGAAGGTGAATTGATGGGCCTTCCCTCCCGTAACCGGTTGCAGCGCACGCAACGCGATTTGAGTGATCTCAATAACCTCCGTTGGAACGGTTTCTACCTTCTTTGTTCTGCCCGAACCAATTACCTGCTTCCGCTGTTTAATCACTTTTTCGTAAGTGATCTCGATTTGCATGATCCCCAAGTGTCTGGCGCTTCGATCGAGAATCTCAATCTCGCCATGAGATTCATCGAGCACCCCCAATTGCCCGGCATCCTTATCCACCCAGCGCACCGTGCGCTTGTTTCCTCCGAAGGAAACCGTACACGACGCACTTGGAAACGCACTGAAGAAACCGCTCCATTCGGCGACATGCTGCTGCTTGCTGTAGCCGGGAATATTCAGCCCCGTTACGGTTGGCATTGAAACACCTCCACGAAGTTAGTGTGCTCTTAAGTTGAATCGACTACCATAAATCTTGACTTCTCATTGACGGTATCATCTAGCCTTGACCCTAGCAAGCTTCAGTTCCTGGAACGTAAACGGACTCCGCGCCTGCGCCAAGAACGGCTTCTGCGAATGGCTGCATAGCCAGCAGCATGACGTGATTCTGCTGCAGGAAGTGCGCGCCGACCTCGCGCAGATTCCCGCTGCGGTGCTCGCTGAGCCTCGCTATTACAAGTTCTGGAACCCTTCGCGGGCCAAGAAGGGCTACAGCGGGGTGGCCCTGTTCAGCAAACAACCCCCTTTGCGTATCACCATGGGCTTGGGCATCGACGAATTTGACGTCGAGGGGCGAGTAATCACCGGCGAGTTCCCCCACTTCATCGCCGTGGGGGCCTACTTCCCAAACAGCCAGGATGCGGGCAAGCGCGTTCACTACAAAGTGCGTTTCTGCGACGCGATGCACGACTGGGTTGCCAAGCTCCGAAAGTCCGGCAAGCCCGTCCTACTGGGTGGCGACTACAACATTGCGCCGCAGCCCATTGACCTCGCAAATCCGCGCGAGAACGAAGGCAACCCCGGTTACCTTCCCGAGGAACGCGAGTGGATGGCCGGGTTCCTTTCCAACGGTTGGACAGACAGCTTCCGCCACCTCTACCCGGAAAGGGTGAAGTACAGTTGGTGGAGCATGCGCAGCGGCGCTCGTGCCCGCAACATCGGCTGGCGCATTGACCACTTTGCCATCCACAAAAAAGACCGCGACCGCCTCTACGCAGCCGACTGCCTGAACGAGGTGCTGGGCAGTGACCACTGCCCGGTGACGGTTTCACTGGAACTGGACTGAGTCTGCCGGACATCTCCCTACAGCGCAATCTTGCCTGGAAACGCACCGCTGATCTGGTCTTCAGTAAATACCATCCGGTTCACCTGCGTCCGGCGATTGGAGGTGTAAATCAGGTGGATGCGATCATCGCTGGCCTGAATGGCGTAGGGGTACGCATAATCGTCATTCGCAACGCCCAGGTCCAGGCCCGTCTTCCAGGTCTTGCCCGCGTCCTCTGACAACGCCACACTTAGCGGCGTGCGCCTTCCATGCGAGTGGTTGTAGACCAGCAGCAGGTGGCCGTTGCGCAATTGCAGCAGGTCGACGGAGGCGTTGGGGTTCGGGAAGTGCGGGGCGAGGTGACGGCCTTCCGTCCAGGTCTCCCCATAGTCCTTTGATTCCGCAAACACCACCCACCCATCTGGGTTGGGCGCATAGTTCCCGCCGCGGCGGCAGAACGCGATCAGATGGCCGGGGGCCACCTCAGCCGGCGCTGGTTGCAGATTCCCCATCGGCGAACGAATTGGCCCGCCCGGCACCCACGTGTTCTCCTTGGCCTGATGGCGCAGGAAGATGGAAACGGTATCAGGCCCCACGGATTCGCGATCTTCGGTCACCTCTTTGTAGATCGGCAGCAGGGCGTCGCCAGTGGACAACACAATCGGCTTGCCCCGCACCAGAAAGCCTTCTTCGAGGGAGATCAGCGAGGTATCGCTCCAGGTACGGGCGCCGTCGGAGGAGACCTTGGCTGCAATCCGGGAGGCCGCCCAGGTCTCTCCAAACCGCACCACATAGAAGAGCCAAACCAGCCCCGGCGCGCCATCCCGCGCGGGTGCTTGCCACACCACGGGGTTCCCCACAGAACGGAAGGGGTCGCGGGCCAGCAGCACAGGAGACGTCCAGCGCCGGCCATCCAGACTGTTGCGGAACTTCGCAGCCAGCCGCACGCCATAGACTCCGGTGTTGGCAGCGTACTCCCCATCGCCCCCATACCAAGCCAGGTACAGGTCTCCATTGGCGAGCTCGGTGATCGCCGCCGGATGCTTGTACTGCCCCGTGGGGATGCGCCGATCGGCAACAATCTCGGTAGCCAGCGACAGGCTCTTGCGCGGCGCGGCTTGGCCGAATGCTCGGCTCGCGCCCGTCACAGCGATGGCCGAAAGCCATTCGCGGCGGCTAAACTTTGCAGGATTCATGGTCTTTCCTTCATACCATGACGTATACCGCGACGGTGACGGCACCCAATACGTTCAACCAGTCCCTCCCAAGTGCCCGAATTGGGTCACCTTCTAGAATTCTGGATTCCCGAGCGCGTTTCTGATAGAACGTTTAGTACTAGAGTCGGTACCAAACCCGGTCTCTTTGCCTGTCTATGCGGGCAAAGACCCGGTATTCTGGGGGCGGAGAATTGTTGCTTCCCGTCGGCTTGGCCGATAAGGAAACGTTGATCCCCCTCAGGGTGGAGTCCGCCTCCCGCGAGAGATCGACGCAGACAGGTCCTCGCGAGAACCGCCCGATCATCGGATACGCCACTGGCGTTTCCGCGACCAAGCGATAGCGAATCGAGATGGTTGGAATCGATATGAGCCACGAATTGAACAGGATCCAGACAGGTCTGGAACCGCTGCGTGGCATTGGACAGGAGTCCCCCTCCGGCGTTCATCTCGTAACCGGTAGTTCCGCCGCACACGCCACTGGAAGCAATGGAAGCACCCCTCCGCCTCCCGTCCCGGCCGAAAACGGCGCAGTATCCCATGCCGTGAAGGCAGATGCGGTGCTGCTGCCGCAAGTGCTTACGCTTCTGGAGGAGGGTGTCTGTTTCGTTGATCTGAAGGATCGCATTCGCTCCTGGAACAAGGGCGCAGAAACGATCACAGGCTATCAAAAAGACGAAGCCATCGGCCGTTCCTGTTGCGAACGTGTGTTCATGCATACCAACCGGGCCGGGATGACTGCCTGCCAGGGTGATTGCCCCAGCCGCTCGGTGCTGGCGAGCGGGGCGTCCCAGGAAGTGGAAATGTTCCTGCTTCACAAGCAGGGCCACCGCGTTCCGGTGTCGCTGCGGGTGGCGCCGCTGCGCGGGAATTCCGGACAGGTGATCGGGTCGATCCACATCTTCGCGGAGCGCCGCCATAGCCTCGCGGCCATCGAACACGCCCGCGATTTTGAGCGCTTCACCTTCATCGACGCCCTCACCGGCGTGGGCAACCGCCGCTACACCGAAGTCGCGCTCGGCCAGGCATTTGAGGCCTTTGCCCGTTATGGGCGTCGCCCGGCGCTGATCATCTTTGATGTCGACCGGCTGCATTCGGTGAACACGCACTTTGGCCGGGAAGCGGGCGACCAAGTGCTGCGTTCCGTTTCACGCACCATTGGATCGTGCCTGCGCTCCTACGATTTCCTTGGCCGGTGGAATGAAGACGAGTTCTTCGCCATTCTGGCTGATACGCACTCTGACCACCTGACAGGCATGGCGGAAGAATGCCGGCGGCAGGTGGCGAGTTCGTCCATCCTGATGGGGTCGCACTGCCTCCAAACCAGCCTTTCGATGGGAACTTCGCTGCTGGTGCCGAACGACACCATGGAATCCTGGTATGCGCGAGCCGCTCGCAATTTGCGCGAAGCAAAACTCGCAGGCGGCAACCAGGTGGTGAGCGATCCGGTAAATACGCTCTTCAACTGGTTCCACCCAAACCCCGCCGCCGACTAGTCACCAGCTTTGGCTCAGAGGCAAAGCGGGGAGCACCTTCCGGCGCCCCCCATAGGAAATGCAGTGAGCTTTGCCGGGCGCCTAGCGCAAGCCTTTCTTGATCTCGCTTTCCACCTGTTTGTAGCCGGAGGGTGCCTGGAACTGGCTGTCAGCAATGGGTGCAGTAGAGAAATCGTAACTGCGCATTGCCATTTCCATTAGCATGCCCGAACTGGCCGCCGGGCCTTCCTGCCTCGGCTCCTGCTGCTGGCGACCGCGCCCCAGGCCGCCCAATCCACCCATGCCGCGCAGCACGTTGCCCACGCTGGGCTTCTCGTCGTCCTTGCCTTCCGGCTTGTCTTCCGGCATCCTTCCGGACTGCGCCATCATCGATGCGTTGCTTCCCGCGGGTCCCATCCGAATGACAGTCAACACGGGCACCCCATCCAGTTTCGCTGCGTTCGCCTCAAACTCCTTCATCGCATCCGCGCCGCCCTGCTGCTGGATCATCGCCGCCATCGCGCCCATACGTTGCCCGGCGCCCCCCGCCAGTTTCGCAGAGAGCTTATCGCCGAAGGCCTTCATTTCCGCCGCACCAGCCAGGTCCTTGGAAACCCACAGGTCATTCACCATATCCATGGCCCCTGAATTACCCTTCTTGTCGGAGGTCTCCACAGTGAGGGAAAACACCGTGAGACTGGCCGCGTGGCCGCCCACAACTTGTTTCTTTTCGCCATCCGTAATCTTTACGGAATAGCGAATATCGACGTCATCCTTTTTCTTACCCTTCAGGTTCTCGGCCATCTTCTCAAGAAACTGCTGGTACTCCGCGAAAGTCACCACGGAATACTGTTTCTTGGCGTGGTCGATCATGGTGACGGTTTCGGCGTCCAGGTCCATCACTGTCACGGTATCGCCCATCTGGTCGGCCATCCGGTTGCCTTTGATGTAGGTGGAACCTTCCATCGCGCTGCGCGCGGTCTTCGACATACGAGTGGCCATCCGCATGGCCCCAGCCATGGCGCCTCCCGTCACCTTTGTTTCGGTCTTGTAACTAAAATCCGCGAAAAGTGGAGCAGCCAACACAAGAAATGCCAGCGTAATTCTAGTGATTTTCATGAAATTTGGTCCTCCAGCCAACTCCCAGCATAGTGGTTTCGCACAACAACGGCAAAGCCCAATCCCTGTACACTGGGTATCTACTGAAGTGCTGCGAGAAGGAGATCGGATTCGTGTCAGCAGGAGAACAGTTTCTGGCCGGTAAGGTGGCAGTGGTCACCGGGGCAAGCAAGGGTCTGGGGCGCGCAATGGCGGTGGCGCTCGGCTCCGCGGGAGCCGCGGTAGTCCTCACTTCCCGCAACGTGGAGCAACTTACGGAAACCGCCACGCAGGTAAACGCCGCCGGCGGGCAGGCGGTAGTGCAGGCGGCTGACCTCACCGTGGAGCAGGATGTGCACGCGCTGGGCGCGGCCATCCGTGAGCGCTTTGGCTCCATGCACATCCTCATCAACAACGCCGGAGTAAACCTGCGCAAACCAGTGACGGATTTCACCCTTGACGAGTGGCACTACGTAATGAACTCCAATGTCACCAGCGCCTTTCTGGCCACGCGCGAGTGTGTGCCCATGATGAAGGGCAACGGGTATGGACGCATTCTGTTCATGACCTCCATCATGAGCCACGTCTCCCTGCCCGAGCGCACGGCCTACTCGGCGTCTAAGTGCGCGTTGCTGGGTATGGTGAAGGCGCTGGCACTGGAACTGGCCCCGGAGGCGATTACGGTAAACGGCATCAGCCCTGGACCCTTCGCCACGGAAATGAACACGCCCCTGATGCAGGATGAGGCGAAGAACCGGCAGTTTCTGTCGAGCATTCCGCTGGGTCAGTGGGGCGAGCCCAAAGATATCGGCCAGCTTGCGCTCTACCTCTGCCGTCCGGAGTCAAACTTCATCACAGGCACAGACTTGCTGATTGACGGTGGCTGGACGGCCCGCTAGCCGGGCGTTTAGGGCTTGCTGCGCGGTTGGCGGCGCATTTCCTCCCGGCGCATAGGCATCGCGTCGATGAGGGCGAACAGGCTGATTGCCTCCACGGGCTCGGCCTTGCGCAGCTTCACGCCGCCGTCGCGCCCTACAAGTAGCACCGCGAATTCACCGGAGTTCACCCCAAGAACACGCCGAATTGCCTCCTGGCTGGCCAGATTGATTGTGCGTCCCGCCGCCCTGGATGGCTTCCCGGCCATTAGCGGTACCCACAGCAGGTCACGCTCTTCCATACCCGCAACGGTACGCTGCCATTCCGCGTACTGCCGCGCAAATCTTGCGTCCTCTTCGTTTGCCGCAAACACAAGCAGCAGGCGGTGCTTCCATTGCAGGTCAGCAAGGCGGAATGACGACTCCTCCGCGCTCGCGGTCGCCACGGCGAAGAAGCCAAGCAAGCAAGATGCCACCATCCACATACTACTGGGATGCCGGAAACCACAAGCTCGGGGCAGGAATCGGGGTTGCCCGCCGCCATCGTATCCTGAGTACTGGCGCACGGGCGGGCAATACGCTGAATTGACGCCATCATCGAGAGGATATCCACCGTGAACGCTGCCTTCACCTACTACGAACGGACACTGGCCTTGCTGAAGGAACTCCGCGACACCCAGACGGAGGCCATCGATCGCGCCGCTGAAATCTGCACCAACGCCATCGCCAACAATGGCTTAGTGTTCCTGTTTGGCAACGGCCACTCCCGCATGATGTGCGAGGAAATGACCCCGCGCCAGGGCTGCTTTGTAGGCTGGGTGGCCATGGTGGAACTGGCGGTTTCCAATCATGCTTCCATTGTGGGGAACAATGGCCTGCGCACAGCACTTCACCTGGAAAAGTATGAGGGCTACGCGGCGGAGATCCTGAAGAGCTTCCGCTTTGGCCCTCATGATGCAATGATCATCATCTCCACCAGCGGATTGCGGCCGTTAATTGTCGAGATGGCCATGGGAGCCAAGGAGCGCAGCCTTCCCGTGATTGGTGTCGTCTCGCGCAAGCACTCCGAGGCGGCGTCTGCCGGTCATTCTTCCGGCAAGAAGCTGATTGACCTGGCCGATGTCGTGATCGACAACCAGTGCCCGCCGGGTGACTGCGTGCTGGAACTGGAGGGACTGGAGTGGCGCACCGGCCCCACCTCCACGGTAACCGGAGCAATGATCATCAACATGCTGCGTTGCGAAGTAGCCGAACGCCTGCTTCAGAAGGGCATCACCCCTACCCTGCTGCCCAGCCATCAGTTCGTCGGCAACACCAGCGCGCAGGAGCAGTTGGAACGCTTTTACGACCACTACCGCCGCAGCCTGGCCCACCTTTACACAGACTAAGCCAGCCCCTGCACATACTAAGCCGGCCTGTAACCGCGCGACCATCGCCTTTTCTCCGCAGCGATGCAAGCGTAGACTATCATTACGAGCCGTTCTCTCAGGTTTCCTCGCTTAGCGAGTTGAGGGCGTGGCTTTTCTGGGTGACTCCTGCCGCGCAACGGCGGCGGTCGCAGCGGACGAAAAGAGGATATTCAATATGGCTTCAAAATCTCGTTTTCTTGGGGTATTCGCGCTCGTGGTAATCCTGCTGGCGGCGATACCGGTGAGCGCTCAGCAGAAGAAGCGCGTGGCGATTCTCGATTTCGAGTACGGCACGGTTCAGAATTGGGTCGACGGCATGTTCGGCGCGAATGTGGATATCGGCAAGGGAATCTCTGACTTGCTGGTGGAGAAGCTCCTGAACACCGGACAGTATTCCATCATTGAGCGCAGCGCTCTTGACAAGGTACTGAAGGAACAGAACTTCTCAAACAGCGACCGTGCAGATTCCAGTTCAGCCGCCAAGATCGGGCAGTTGCTCGGGGTGGACGCCATTATCACCGGCAGCATCACCCAGTTCGGCAGCGACGACAATTCCACGGGTGTAGGCGGCTTCGGACGCAGGCTGGGTGGCTTCGGTGTGGGCAATGTCCGCATGAATAACGCGAAGGCCATTGTGGGCATCAGCTCACGAATCATCGACATCAACACCGCGGAGATCCTGGCCGCGGTAACCGCCAAGGGCGAATCGAAGCGCAAGGGAGCGGCGCTTAGCGGCGGTGGCGGCAGTGGTTGGAGCGGCGGTGGCGGCGGCATCGATATGGGCGCCTCCAACTTCCGCAACACCATCATTGGGGAAGCCACGCATGAGGCCGTCGAGAACCTGGCCACGGATCTTGCGGGCAAGGCCTCCGTGTTGCCCACCCGGACCGTGAGTGTGGAAGGCCTGGTTGCCGACATCGATGGCAAGACGATGATCCTGAATGTCGGCACCCGCAGTGGCGTGAAGGTAGGTGATACCCTCTCCGTGCAGCGCAAGGTCCGCGAAGTGCGTGATCCCGCCAGCGGAAAAGTCATTCGCTCAATCACCGAAACAGTAGGCAGCGCTACCGTTACGGAGGCCGATGAATCCTCAGCCGTGGCAAACTTTGTCGGCACGGGCGCGCCCAAGGTGGGCGATGTCGTAAAGACCCCGTAGGCGCACGGGCTCAGCAGCAGAAAAGCACGCGGGGAGGTACATGCCATGCAACTGAAGACCGGCGATCGCATCGGCGACTATGAAGTGCTAGGCGTGCTGGGCGCGGGCGGGATGGGCAGCGTCTACAAAGTGCGCAACGTGATTTCCGACCGCGTGGAAGCCATCAAGTTGCTGCTGCCCAATCTGGTAGAACACCAGGACCTGAAGGAGCGCTTTCTCCGCGAAATCAAAACCAGCGCCAGCTTGGAACACACCGCCATCGCCGGCCTTCGCACCGCTTTCCAAAGCGGCGACATGCTGATGATGGTGATGGAGTTCGTTGACGGCCAAACGCTCGACGCGCGTCTGCGTCAGGGGCAGCCAGGCATCGAGGAGTCCGTTCGCATTACGGCGAGTGTGCTTGATGCCCTGGAGTATGCCCATTCCCGCGGCGTGGTACACCGCGACATCAAGCCAGCCAACATCATGCTCTCGGCCAAGGGTGGCGTGAAGCTGCTCGATTTTGGGATCGCCAAGGCAACCACCGACAAACAGATCACCGTGGCCGGCACTACCATGGGTTCGCTCTACTACATGTCGCCCGAGCAGATTCGCGGCGAACAGGTGGACGGGCGCGCTGACCTCTATTCCCTGGGCATCACCCTGTACGAACTCACCACCGGCAAGCGGCCCTTTGGAGGCGAGAGCGGATACGCCATTATGGCGGAACACCTCCAGAAGCAGCCCGTACCCCCCATCGAGATTGCACCTGGCGTGTCACCCGCCCTCAGTGCGGTAATCCTGCGTTCGCTGGCCAAGAATCCCGATGATCGCTACCAGACTGCCGCGGAATTCCGGCAGGATCTGCTTAGCGTACTCTCCCCTGAGGAGTCCACGCTGATCTTGGGCCACTCCGCCACCAGACCTGCAGCGCAGCAAACCGCCGCGACGCTGCCCAGCGCGCCTCCCATGGCCGCGTTTGCGTCGCAAGCGACACAGGCCGCTGCCCCACCGGTGGCTCCCCCCGTGAAAGCGACTCCGCCACCCTCTATGCAACCGCCCTTGCCACCCGCTGCACCTGTTCCGCAAAAGGATCCCTTTGCCGCCATGGACACCCCCAGGTCTGCCCCCTCCCCTGCCCCCGCCTTCGCGCCCGTTGGATCCACCGCGCCAGCGCCGCGGAAGCCCAGCAGCGCGCTGGCCTTGGTGATGGTGGCGCTGATTGCCGTTGTCGTGCTGGGAGCGGTGGTCCTGGTGTTTGCGGGTTCTTGGTTCTTTGGCTCGTCGGATACCACCATGGCCAATGCCGAGCCCACATTAGCGCAGCGCATCGGCAGCCTCTTCTCGAGTAGCGAGTCCAACGACGGAAACGCCACTGCCACTCCTGCTCCGGATACGGCTTCGCAGGAATCCGGCGAACTCGCAAGCCCCGCGCCGCCGGAAGGTGAAACGCTTATGGCCGCCAACACGCCCGGCACAAGCGCGGCGAATCCGCAAGGTTCCGCCGTTGCCGCATCCGGCCCGGTTGCGGTAAATTCCACCGCCAGGCCCTCCAGTAGCGCGCCCTCCGCAGCCCGGCCACAGTCGATTCAAGGCGGCGGCAGCTCCGCGGCTGGCTCGACCGCAAACACCGCCAGCGCGCAACTCGGAGCAGCGCCGGGAGGATCGTACTCCGGAGCGGCGCAAACCACCGCGCCATACTCCGCGACGCCCGTCGTCCCCGCGGGTCCTGACCCGCGCGAACTGGAAAGCGCCCAGGACTTCCTTTCCAAGCTCGGTATCCGCGCCGGCACCATCCAGGAAAGCGCACGAAAGCTGAGTGAAGAGCAGTCGGGCATGGGAGTATCGCTGCGAGCCGATATGCGCGCCTCCATCAAGCGCATGGAGTATCTGATGGACCAGGCGGAAGCAGCGCTCAACCGTGGCAGCCTGCAGCAGGCGCAGCAGCACATGCAGGGGGCTGAACGCGAGATCGAGAAGCTCGAGAAGTTCTTCCGCATCTGAGGCTGGCCTGCGTGTTTGCCTGCGCGAATCGGCTTGCACCCCGTTTCCGCGCAAGGCCTCTGCGATAATTGCGAGAGGAATACGCGCATACGGGGTTCATCAAACTGGAATGCCAATCCGCCCAGGCGACTTTCTAGGCGACTACGAGATCCTGCACCTGCTAGGTGTAGGGGGCATGGGAGAGGTGTACCAGGTCCGCAATGTCCTCTCTGACCGGATCGAGGCCATCAAGGTACTCTCTGCCGGCCTGCAGGCGAATCTCGATCTGCAGGAGCGCTTCCTGCGCGAGATCAAGATCTCCGCCGGCCTCCGTCATCCCCACATCGCCGAACTGCGCACCGCTCAGCGAGTGGATGGGCTGCTGATTATGGTGATGGAGTTCGTGGATGGCTTCACGGTAGACGCCCTGCTCCGCCAGGGTCCCCTGCCCCCTAAGAATGCCTTGCACTACACCGGCCAGGTGCTCGATGCACTCGCCTTCGCCCACGAGCGTGGTGTGGTGCACCGCGACATCAAGCCGCAAAACATCATGGTGACGGCGGGTGACGAAGTGCGCCTGATGGACTTCGGCATCGCCCGCTCACTCGCCGACCAGGGAATGACCATGACCGGCATGACCCTCGGCAGCCTCTACTACATGTCACCCGAGCAGATCCGCGGTGAGCACGCTGACCATCGGGCAGACCTCTACTCGCTTGGCATCGCGCTCTATGAAATGGTTACTGGCTCCAAGCCCTTCGAGGGCAATAGCGGCTACACCGTGATGGCAGCTCACCTCGACCAGCCACCCTTGCCGCCCGTCGAGCGTAACCCTGAGCTTCCCGATGCCTTGAACGATCTCATCCTGAAGGCCATCGAAAAGAATCCGGACGATCGTTTCCAGGACGCTTCCAGCTTCCAGCAGGCCCTGTTCCGGCTCCAGGGCAGCCTGCCTGGGCGGGTCGACCCCGGCATCTTCCGCGGCGCGCTGGCCGCCCGCGACGAACAGCTCGCCGCCGGTGTCACACCGGAAATGCGCGTCAATTCGCCCACACAGACGATGCCCGTCACCCCCACGCCACCAGGCGGACGACGATCTGTTCCGCCAGGAATTGCCTCCCCGGTCAATACGCCGCAAACGCCACCCATTGCGGGTGCCGGACCACAGCGCCTGGCCTACCAGCACTGGATCGCGATTGGCGGGATGTTCCTCGGACTGGTATCCCTCGTCCTGGTGCTGGGTCCGCGCACATGGACCACGATGTTCGGCGGAGCCGAAACCGCCCAGCAGCGAGCACTCTCCGAACGGCAGCGGGGAGAGGGCGCCTGGCAGGAGCGCCGGATGCCGCCGGATTCACCGGAACCGCCCCGTCCGGGTGAAGGTGCGGCGATGGTTGCTGGCAGGCCCTCCGGCGAAGGCCGTTCCGGCCCGCCGATGAGTGACAATGAACTCCGCAGCGCCATGGAAGAAGCCGATGCCGCGCTGAGGGAAGCGGGCATCGAGATTGCCCTAACCGGCCCTGGTTCGCGCGAAGGTCGCCGCTTTGTGGCCCTTGAGCGCGCTGACGCGATGCTGGCTATCGCTAAGCGATATGGGGCCGCACATACCAAACGCGAAGCCCTCAGCCTGCGGCGCAGGGAGATCCCCAGGCTCATCCAGAATATGAATCAGCAGGAGCGCCAATCCACCTTGGGCGCCATGGGCGACCACTGGCGTCAAGTCACCGAAGCCATGGCGGCGGCCGAAGCCGCCATCAAGTCACAGAACTTGCGCCTGGCGGGCGAGGAACTGGCGGTCGCGGAGGCTGCGATCGATCAGGTGGATAAAAGCCTCACTGGCATCGAGCAGCGCTACGGCGCGCGGCAGCCCGCCGCCCGTTAGTCTCAGCCAAACAGGACTCGCTTAGCGCTACGATCAAGCCATGCGCTTGAGCCGCAACGCAGTTGTCCTTATTACACTGGTGTACCTGTTTACGGGGCTGTTCTTCTTCTCGTACCGCTACCTCGAAGAGGGCGCAAACAACCGCTGGCCGGATTGGCGCCCCCCCTTCCTCAACGAGATGTCCGCCGCCCTCGCCAGCTATATTCTCTTCTGGCCGCTTTTTTGGTTCACGAACCGTTATCCCTTCGTGCGCGGGCGTCGGTGGAAGCACATCGGATTCTATGTCCTGGCACTTTTCGCCTGGAGTTTCCTTCACACCACCATGCTGGCCACCATGCGCCCGGTGCTCTATCAGTTGGTGCTTGGCAAGCGCTTCGACTATGGCTATCTGCCGGTCCGCTACCTGATGGAGTTCTCCATTGGAGCCTTCGTGTTCTGGGCTCAGGTGGGCGCGATCTCCGCCTTCCGCTTCCAGCAGGAGCTGCGCAACCGCGAGGTACGCACCGCCCAGCTTGAGCGTGAACTCACCCAGGCTCATCTGGATGCCCTCCGTCTTCAACTCCGCCCCCACTTTCTCTTCAACGCCCTCAACGCCGTTTCCTCTGTGATGTATGAGGACCCCCGCAAGGCCGACCGCATGATCACCAGCCTCAGCGACTTTCTGCGCGCCGTGCTACGCCAGGAATCCACGCACACGGTCACCCTTGAGGAAGAATTGCGGTTACTCGATCAGTACCTCGCCATCATGCAGGTCCGCTTTGGTGACCGGCTCACGTTCACTCGAAGCGTCCCCGATGCGCTTCTGCCCGCCCTGGTGCCGCCCCTGCTTCTGCAACCCCTTGTCGAAAATTGCGTACAGCACGGAGTTCACCCGGCCACCGGTGAACTGGTCATCCATTTGGAAATCCGTGCGGAGGGCGATGCATTGCACCTCAGCGTGCGGGACCATGGTCAGGGTCTCGACGCGCCGGTCGCCGAAGCAGCAGCCGAAGGTTCCCGCGTCGGCCTTGGCCTCACCAACACGCGCCGCCGTCTCGAACGGCTCTACGGCCAGCAGCAGCAGTTCCTGCTCACCAATGCCGGGGACGCTCATGCCGCTGGCACGGGCGCGCTCGCCTCCATCGTGCTGCCTCTCACCCTGGAAGAAACGGAACCAGCCCATGCCCTCTGAACCTTCGCTCGGCATCCGCACCGCCATCGTCGACGACGAACCCCCAGCCCGCGCCAAACTGCGCCGCCTGTTGAGCGAGGCTGAAGGATTCCATCTGGTGGGTGAAGCCGCCACCGGCATCGAAGCGGTCAACCTCATCCTCCGCGAAAAGCCCGCTCTCGTGTTCCTTGATGTCTCCATGCCGGATATCAACGGGTTTGCGGTAGCCCGCGCCATCCCCGAGGAAACGCGTCCTCACATCGTCTTCGTCACCGCCCATGACGACCGCGCCCTCGAAGCCTTTGAGGTTCACGCCGTCGACTACCTGCTGAAGCCCGTTGACCCTGACCGCTTCTTCGCCATGCTTGCCCGCGTGCGCACTCTGGAAACCGCCCGGCAAGCCACCATGGAAGCCCTGCTTCACAAGTTGCCCGCCCCGTCCGAACTCCCCAAACGCTTCCTGCTCACTGACGGCGACCGCGCCGTGTTCGTGACGCCCTCTGAAATCGAGCGGGCTGAGTCCGCCCGCAACTATGTGGTGGTCCACGCCCGCGGCCAGCGCTTCATCCTCCGCAGCACCCTCGACGAGTTCCACGCTCAGCTCGACCCGGAACACTTCGTGCGGATGAACCGCTCGCATCTGGTCCATCTCGATTTCGTCAAGGAAATGGTTGCCGTGGGTCACGGGGAATACCGCGTCAGGCTGATGGACGGCACCGACCTTGTCTGGAGCCGCCGCTTCTCCCCCGGCGCGCAAAAGCCACGCTAACCCGCGCCCTCAAGTAAAGGGCACGCAGACTCAGTTCCGCAGGCCCTCATGGCCGTGTTCCACCGCTGCAGCTCAGGCGTGCCAGCTTCGTCCCAACGTCAGACCCGTTCGTCCCATCCACCCTTCCCTGCCCGGCCACCCTCCGGCACGATAGTCTTGGAAGGACCACAGGATGTTATTGGAAACAGACCCCTTGACGAACAAGTTATCCACCGCGCCCATCATCAGTGCCGAGAAACCCAGCCCTGCAACGTCCGCCTTCGCCCGCGAATACGGGCTCGACTGGCTGCGCGTCTTCGCCTTCTCCATCTTGATCCTGTATCACACCGGCATGATCTTCGTCAGTTGGCCCTTTCACATCAAGAACGCGGAAACCAGCGAGACCCTGGAATGGCTGATGCTGCTCGTCAACCGCTGGCGTCTGCCCCTGCTGTTCCTGGTGGCGGGAGCCGCGGTCTGCTTCAGCCTGCGGCGCCGCACCTACGGCCAGTTTGTTGGCGAGCGCACACGCCGTCTCTTCCTGCCCCTGGTGTTCGGCATGTTCGTCATCATCCCGCCGCAGATCTACTTTGAACGCCTCTATCAGGGATCCACCCTGTCCTACGCCGCATGGTATCCGTCCGTCTTCGAGTTTCAGTCGTATCCGCAGGGCTCCTTGAGCTGGCACCACCTGTGGTTCGTGCTCTACATCTTCGTCTATTCGCTGGTGGGCATCCCCTTCTTCCGCTGGGTACGCTCCCCGGCCGGACAGCACGCCGTCAATCGCTTGGTAGACGTGTTTGAACGCGCGCCCGCGACACTCTACCTCGTCAACGTCCCCAATATCATCGTCGGCATGTCCCTTGGACCCTTCTGGCCCACCACCCACAACCTGGTGGCCGATTGGGCCAACCTCACCGGGTCGTTGCTTACCTTCCTCTGGGGCTTCACCATCGCGTCAAACCCGCGCTTTCTGGACCACATCACGCGACGCCGCAACGAACTCGCCATCGCCGGCATCGTCATCGCCGCGCTCTTCTTCACCCTGCGCGCCACTGGGGCGCTCAGCGGCTTGCCCGGCGTCCCCCGCATGGTGGCCTGGAACCTCATCTCCGCCTATTTCGGGTTCGCCTGGGTGATGGCCCTGGTTGGCTTGGCCCGGCATCACATCCGCCAAGGCGGACCCAAGCTCCGCTATGCCACTGAGGCCGTTTATCCCTTCTACATCTTTCACCAGACCATCATGATTGCCGTCGGCTACTATGTCATCCAATGGAACTGGGGTGTCTGGCCCAAATTCGCGGTGGTAGCCTTCGCCACCTTCCTGGGCAGTTGGATCGCAGTAGAACTCGTCCGCCGCACCGCCCTCACGCGCCTACTGTTCGGCCTAAAGCCCTAATGCCCAGCCGCCGGCGAAGACTTCAGCACATTACCCCGATAGGATGCGCCGATGCACCTGCGGGAGTACGGAATGGAACCGAAACGGACTTCCGGGGGCGCTGGGGCGGGGCGTCTCTTTGGGGTGCTTGGGATTTGAGTCGCCTGATGCCGAAATTGACGGCGAAATGAACAACCGCCTCATTCGCCCCCGCGCGGACTAGAATGGCAACGCCGGCGGCCGTGCCTGGATGCCGCCAGAAACCCGCTGACACTCCAGTCCGGCAGCTCCTAAGGAGACTCCCTGGGCCGCCGCCCCGCCTCCCGATTCACCCCCGGTCTTGCACCTTACCACCAGGCGGGAGCCCAGGCCTCTGCCCTCCCTGCCCCGTCCCAGGGGGACCGGCCCGCAACCTGCTGCCTCAGCCGCTTACTGGCGCGAGAGAAACACCAATTCCACAATGTCGAGGTTCTTCCCCTTGGAGGCTCCTCCCAGCACCAGAACCCGGTTACCATCGGAGACCAGCCGGTGGGCCACCCGGGGCGTCACTTCCCCGACGCTCTCCCAGACAGTCCCGGCAGCCTTGAGTCGCAGCACACGGCCATCGGCAACCGCCGCGAACAGGGCTCCGGCATGCACACCTACGGCCGGGGAGAACCCGAGGTGCTCGCCTTCGGGAAGTGCCGGACCCTCGCTCCAGCGGTCCGACTGCGGATCAAAGACTTCCACTGACTGGCTAACCTTGCCGTTGTCCGCGATGCCTCCCACCACCCACAGCTTTCCCTGGAAGGACGCTGCCATCAGGGCGCGGCGCTTGAATGGCTGCTCGTACACCTGCCAGCCCGCATCTGGTTTGGCGAGGTCAAGCGCAAGCATCTGCGTACTCCAGGCCTGCGTCTTGCCGGAGAGGTTCCAGCCACCCACTACATAAAGCTTGTTCCCCACCACGGCGACGTCGTGCGACGACAGGGGTTGCGGGAGATCCGGCAGAGCCTCCCATCGCCCGGCCTGCGTATCAAAGCGGGCGGCCTCCCTAACGGACTGGTGGTCTGGGGCCTTGCCCTTCTCATTCACCGGGCGCATGCCGCCCACTCGATAGATCCCGCCATCATGGGCCACCAGGTTCATCCCCTGCAGGCCGGGTCCGCTGGGCAGCGTCTCCCACGCCGGCTCTCCTTGCAGGCGCATCCGGTGAAAACGGCCGGAAACAGAGTCCTTGTGATAGACATGCGTCGGAGCGGTATGCCCGCCATAGACATACAGCCAGCCATCGGCGGACGTAGCACCAAAACTGGCCGAGGCCTCCGGCATGCGGGCAACTACCTCAGCCGCGGCTGCGCGGGCCGCGGAAGCAGCCGGATACCCGCTGGTGTCCACCACTAGCGTGGCGTAGTGCCGAACTTGTTCGTAGGCCTTCCCCTGATACTCGCCAGCGGCATCTACCCAGTAGCGGGCCCACACCGCGTACTGGCCGCGTTCGCGGAACTCGCCCTCGGTCTCACCGTTGCCATCGGTCTTCACCTTGGACTCACTGCCATCGGGCAGAATCACCACCACCTCGCCGCCGGTTACCGGTTTGCCGAACGCGGTCAGCCGGAACCGGATACCCTCCGCATCCCCCATCGCCTGCAATTCCACAGGGCTGCGGCTGCCCAGAACGGCTCGCGGCGAGAACGCGTCGCCAATCACGCTCTTGGGATAGTAGATCAACAGATGAGGCTTGCTCTCTCCGCGCTGCACCACCCCGAACTCAGTCTTCCCGAAGAGCACCCGGGTTCCGGAACCGGGAACGGCAACCGAGAAGTAGTTCTTCTCCGGCTGGCTGAAATTGACCGCTGTCACAGAACCATCTTCGGCCAGCATTTCGAGCCTGGTGGAAGCAATCAGCTTCACGTCCAGATCAGGCTTGACGTCCTCACTCATCACGATCCGGGCCTCGCGTCCGCCGGGTTGCGCGGATACAAACACGAAATGCCCAAACACGGAAGGAACGCTGATCATCAGCACGGATAGGGCCACCAAAAGGCGGTGAATATTCAAGGGGAAACTCCTCCAGATTGATTTGGATCCTGAACCGTGCTCCCTCACCCAACCGGAGTCGGTACGAGCGGTCGCGGTTGCCCCGCGCGCTCACACATCTCCATCTCTCTGGTTGTGAAAAGGAAGCCGGTCACCGCTGACATCCGGGCAGCGGCAGCATCAGGGACCGATATGGTCCAGTATGCACAGATCTATTGATAAACGCAAGCAATTTACATTGTGATACCAAACTCTGTCAGGCGCCGGCCCCGCTTTTCCTCCATCTGGACGCGCCGACTTGGAGCCTGGAAGCCTTCGAACTGGCGAATTCTGGCCTTAATGCAGAAAATGCTTGGCAAAGAAGCGGGAGGCAAGTTAATCTAGGACCACATCGGTCGCCAATCTAGATGCAAACGAGTTTCACTTGTGGCGACTATCGGGATCGGAACACGGCTCCGTTTCCCACTTGCACTTAATTCAGAAAATGCGCCCCCCGCTCGTCTCGGGAAAGATGCCGGGAGGCGCGTGTATACCGGTCGCCCGGCACGACTTAATTGTACGGCAGGGCGAACCGCACTCAATCCAATGGAGGCATTTCGTGCGTTTCAACAGTACAACAGCATGGACAGTGGTAAGAACGGCAGCAATGGCGGCGGCGTTCGCCGCGCTGCCTGCCGGGGCGGTGGCGCAGGACGCAAAGCCGGACGATGTGCGGGAGGGGAACTTCCACGCCGGACGCTGCCCTGCATCCGGCGAAATGACCGGATCCGTCCGGGACGGAAGTGGCAGCGCCGTGGTGGGCGCCACAATTACTTTGCGAAGGGTGATTACGGGGGAAACCACGCAAACCCGCAGTGGCGCTAGCGGCGGCTATTCCGTTTGCCTCGCAAGACAGGGGCGCTACCGGATGGAGGTTCGGGCCGAGGCGCTAGAGACATTCGTGCGGTTTGTGGACGCCGGCGGCAAGCCGCATCCGCCCACGGATGTAACCTTGCGGGTAGCGGCATTGCGGAACTCCATAACCGTCGTTTCCGCGTCGCGCATGGAGGAGTTGCAGGCAGAGACTCCTGTTCGCGTGGAGGTGATAACCAAGGACGACATGCAGCGCACCGGCTATGAACGAGTAAGCGACGTCCTGGCCGAGATTCCGGGGGTCGTAACCCGTTCGGGCAATATGGGAGCGGTTGCCGGGCAGCAGATTCAGGGGCTGGATTCCCGGCAGGTGTTGGTGCTGCAGGATGGAATGCCTGTCGTAGGTGCCCGCGGAATCAAGCGTGGCATTGTGAACATGAACCGGCAGTCGGTGGGGCGCCTGGAGAGCGTCGAGGTCGTAAAAGGGGCAGGCTCGGCAATGTACGGCAGTGATGCCATCGGAGGAGTCATCAACATGCGGACCCGCGAAGTCTCCGACCGGCTGGATCTTGGCGCTTCCCTCTCCGGTGGCAGCCTTGGCGCGCTGGACGCCCGGTTTGATATCGGGGGGCGATACCGCAACCTTTGGAACTTGGTAAATGTGGAGACTCACCGCATGGATTCGTTCAGTCTGTTGCCCGGCAGCCCAATCACCGTGGGCCCGCGTTTCGACCGCAACGACCTCCTGTACAAGTCCAGGTGGATGGCAAACGATCGGGTAGCGCTAGGATTCACAGCGAACGCCTACAGAAATGACGAACGCGGCGTGAACCTGGCGGAGGGGGGCGGCGTCGCGCAAGGCAATACCATTGACAGCGCCCAGAACTACACGCTGACAACGGACTTCACGGTAAACCCCAGCACCGTGCTTCAAGCTCGCGCTTATGCCGCGCGCTACGACGAGAATGCCCGCACCACGGCGTTGGGTGCTGCGATGGACGTCCCGTCGACGGCGAACCTGAACGAGCGCCTGGGCCGTTTGGACGCCACTCTCAGCCATCAATGGGGTTCCAGGCACTATCTGCAGGCGGGAGGCGAATGGAATCAGAACCTGTATCGCGGAGCGAACCGCCTGGTAGGCGACAA
>JAHCHD010000083.1 GCA_026129915.1 Bryobacterales bacterium | reverse complement strand
CCTGATGACGGAACGCACAGTGCTTCGGTACGCCGTAGGGGACGTTTGCGATGAGTTCGGCCAGATGAATAGTGGTGTTGGCGGAGTGATCCACGCCAAGCAACAAAACCTGGCCATCCAGATCATGCACGCGTCCAGCGGGGCTTGCGGGTGTATGCGGGGGCAGAGGGAGCGGATCATCTAGAATCTGCCGGGCCTTGGGTCCCGCAGCGGCAAAGGCAAAGCAGTGCTGACTACGGAGAACGCCGGGCTGACGCCAGAACGTGTCCGCCACGATCCCCAGGTCGGGCGATGCCGGAGTGGTGCGGGGGTCGAAAGGGTGATCATCACTCCCTGTCCAGGACGGCATTACAAGAGTGCCATGAGGTCCAAGCGTTTGCCGCAAAGCGCATATCAGCCCAAGGGGCCCCCCTTCCACTGGACCGACAGCGCGGAAGGATGTGTGGACAAGCAAGACGCCCCCCATCTGCACGCCTAGGCTCTGAAGTTGCCTGATGATGTGGGCGCGGGAATGCGGAGCGCGGGACATTGTTCGTTTACATTAGTGTGCTCAAACGAGTGGTGGGGCTCTGAAGGCACCCGACTTTGGAGACTAGTGTACGTGTACTTCGTCAGTCATTGAAACAACAATACGTCGGAATTGTATCGCCCTGGAAGAATGCGCGCTTGCCGAGTGCCAGCCAAGTGCCCGAATCTGCTTCTTCGCCGGAAATGGATTCCAGTATTCGTCGGACGACAGAGCGGAAGCCATCGCAGGGCAGAGATCGCCGAGTGGCGTGGGTCCACAGCGTAGCGAAGCGAACAACTCTGCACTGACAGAGATACCAGCAGAAGAGACAGTACCTGTGATGAAGTGAGCGAGCAATCCCCTTCCAGGACACGGCAACGACTTGAATGGCGCGTCCTGGATGACCGCGCCCAGGAACTGCAGTGCGACACCATAAGTCACCACGCCAGCTACTGCGGACGTGGTTTCTGATTGAACGGAGGGGTCTTGCCTGCATGTACTTCGTAGAGTCGCCGGTGCGTCGTCTTCACTGCTTCGATGAGTTCAGAGTAGGGGCGGTCGGTCACGTCTACAAGGCCAATGTTGTAGTTTTCTCCGTCCATCCGCCCGGTGGATGGCTGGTCGATCCACTGGAACCAACTCGCGCCGATGAAGGCGGGGAAGGATGCCGCCTGCTCGACGTAGTAGCGATAGGCGATACCGCGCTCTGCCTGATCGCGCACCTGTACCAGGCCCGGAGCGAGACCGCGGCCCGGCACACCGAAGTGGAATTCGCCAACGATGATGGGACGTCCCGTCACCCTATAGATCTCTTCCATGGTCTTGACGTCGACGGCGGTGGAGTAGACGTTTAAGCTGTACACGTCGAAGGCCTTCGAAGCGCGGAGCATTTCGGCAGGGGGTAGGCCCGAACCAAATCGAAGGCCCAGGTTGAGGTGGTTGGGGTCGTGCCGCTTGATGGCTGCGTTGATCACCTCCAGGTACCTGTCGAACGCTTTGTAGATGAACTCTTTGCGCCGCGCTGGCGTGTCGCCCGCGGCAAGGAAAGCCTTGGCCTCACGCTGGATGGCGCTGGGTTTGCTGTCCAGAATAATGTCGACAATCAGCGATTCACGGCCCGGCCAGGGTGGCTCATTGGCGACAAAGTAGCCCAGCAGGTAGGGGTCGTTCTTGCGGGGCGCGCATTGCTCCGCCGCTGCCTTGTCGACGATTGCGGGCCACTCGTCCGAGTAGACATCGGGCATTCCCATGTAGCCGGTTTCCATGCCCCATCCGCGGAGGTTCACCACGTACGCCTTCTTCTGGGCGTCCCAGATTTCCCTGTCGCTCCAGTTGCCGATGGTATTCATGCCCCACGACTCCATGCGCCGGACGGCAAGGTCCACCCACCTCGCCTGCCAGTCATCGCCGAAGCGGCGCTGCAGGTTCCAGGTGTAGAAGCCGGACTGCGGACGACGACCGGGCTTTGCTGCCTGGGTTACCGGGGGAAGGGCCTGGAAATATTCTTTTCGTTCCGCGAGACGCGAATCTCCACCGTAGGCGCCTATGCAGGTTGCACCTGTCGAGAAAAAGAGGTGGCCTTCGGGGTCAACAAACCACCAGCGTCCGTCGATTTCCTCCACGCGGAAGAAGCCCGTGGCCTTCACCTTGGTATGTGCGTAGCCACCGAACTTGGAATAGCCAAAGTCACCCGCCTTCAAGGCAGCTTCCTCGGTCGCCCAGGATTTCTGTGCGTCCGCAAGATTACGGACCTTGCCGTTCCAGTCACTTGGGATCCACTGCCCGAACTCGTCTACCACAGGCTTCTTCTCAAGCACATCGGAGCCTGGATCTTCCTTTGCCAGCGCGACTGACCGGATCTCCAGCGTGGGCTTGCCGAGAGGCGTGATCATTGAGACGCCGATCGCGTCCACCGCATTCAAGGGGCCATAGACGCCTCCCGTGCCTATCCAGAACGAGTTACGTGGCACCTTGCCGACGGATGCCAGGTCGAAACCAGTACGGTTCGGCTGCCGGTAGTATTGCAGCGGGATCGCCGCGCGGATCCACACGTTCGCCATCGGCAGCATCTCCCTGCTCTGGGTGACGCTGCCACTGAAGAAAATCAGGTTGAATCGCTGTGGGGAGGAAGCGCGCATCTCCAGCACGAGGTAGTGGTAGCCCGTCCAATCCGCGGGCAGTTTCGGGTCCAGTTCTGACAACGACCAACGGTGCTCGGCCCTCGGTCCATCGAAGACAACATTCTGAGTGGCGGCAATGCCGCTGAGGCAGGCCACAAGGACTCCGATGACAGCAAAACACCGAAACATATCTGATACTCCTTAATGCCCTCACTATATCGCCATCCGCGCGGGAAGTCGCGAGCATGCAGCTCGTCGCCCTCGGGGCCTGGCCGGGCCGTCTGGCAAGGACTGCCTAAGCCGCTACTGCCCAACCGGCTGGCCCGTTACCTCCACTGTGACAGGTGCGGCGGGGGTGGCGCCTTGTGGCGTCTCGCCCTTCACCCACTGGTTCATCCAGCCCAGGAATTCCTTATGCCAGAATTGGCTGTTGCGCGGCTTCAGGATCCAGTGCCCCTCCTCCGGAAACAGCACCAGGCGAGAAGGCACCTTCTGCAATTGGAGCGCAGTGAATAGCTGCAAGCCCTGGCCCACCGGGACACGGTAGTCGCGCTCTCCGTGGAACACCAGGGTGGGTGTGCGGAAGAACTCGGCGCGCGTGCTGGGCGACCAGCGCCGGTATATTTCCGGATTCTTCCAGGGGGCTCCTTTGAATTCCCACTCCGTGAAGAATAGTTCTTCGGTCTCACCGAACATGCTTTCGAGGTCGTAGACGCCGGCGTGCGATACGAGTGCCTTGAAGCGGTTGGTGTTGCCCAGAATCCAGTTCACCATGTAGCCGCCATAGCTGCCGCCAGCCGCACCAATGCGCTCGGCGTCAGCATAGGGCCAAGTGGCCACCTGGTCCACTACGGCCATGATGTCGAGATAGGGCCGCCCGCCCCAGTCCGCGCTCACTTCGTCCACGAATCGCTGGCCGTAGCCGGTGGAACCGCGCGGATTTGGCATCACTACAACGTAGCCGGCGGCGGCGAAGATCTGCGGATTCCAGCGGAAACTCCAGCTTTCACCCCACGCCCCTTGGGGGCCGCCGTGAATCAGGAACAACACCGGGTACTTGCGCTGCGGGTCAAAATCCGGTGGCTTCACTACAAAGCTCTGGACGCGTGCGCCCTCGGCGCCATCCACCCAGAAATCTTCCATCGGCGTGAGCTGGTAGGTGTTGATGACGTCGTCATTCAGCCGGGCAAGCGCGGTGGCCACGCCGCCTTCGGAACTGGCCACGAAAATCTCCGCCGGGCGGCTACCACTGGCTTCCAGATACACCAGGCGTCGCATGTCCTTAGTGAACTGCAAGCTGGAGACGCTAGCCGGATTGTTGATGATCTGCTGGGTGCCGCCGCCGCTGGCGCGTACGATGTGGGCCGTATGGCGTCCTCGGTCTCCCACGGTGAAAACGAGGCGCTGGGAATCTGGCATCCAGGTGAAGCCGTCCACCCAGCGGTCCATGCTGTCGGTGATTGAGACCCATTTGCCGGTGGCGCGTTCCATTACCACCAGCCGCCAGCGGTCACTCTCAAAGCCTGCCTGGGTTTGCATGCGCCAGGCGAGGTACTTGCCATCGGGCGAGTAACGAGGCTCTACATCGTTGCCGGGATTGCTTGTGATGCGCACACGCTCACCGCCGGTGATGGGGGTAGCGTAAAGCTCCCCATTGGTGCTTGTGGCGAGTTCGGCGTCGGGGTTAT
Organism: Bryobacterales bacterium; assembly: GCA_026129915.1. Taxonomy (GTDB): domain Bacteria; phylum Acidobacteriota; class Terriglobia; order Bryobacterales; family Bryobacteraceae; genus JACTMJ01. The sequence continues at coordinate 17,856 of JAHCHD010000083.1, read as the reverse complement.
GCACGTAACAGACCTCGGCGCCGTCGGGGGAGATGTGATAGTCGTCGTCACCGCCAAGGCTAAAGGGTGGCGTGCCGCGGTCGCCAGGAGTGAGGTCCACCGCGCCCGTGCCATCGGCGTAGATCGAGAAAAGGTGCTTTCGCCGTTTACCCTGCCACTGGTTCCAATGGCGGTAGAGCAGGCCGGTGTAGACTCGCGCATTTACCGGGTCGGCCTTCTCCGCGGCCAGGCGGCTGCGATTGCAGGCGTCGTCGGCGCCGCACTCGGGGAACACTTCACTTGTGAAAACCAAGCGTCCGCCGTCCGGCGACACAATGTGCCCGTCGGCGCCGGTAGAGAGCTTCGTCACCGCGGTTTGGCCGCCGCCGTCGGCGCGCATGCGCCAGATCTGCTGCTCGCCGTCGCGGCCAGAGAGGAAGTAGAGGGTGCTGCCATCCGGCGACCAACGAGGCCGGCTGTTGTTGCCCTGCGTGGTGAGTTGTCGCGGAGCGCTTCCCAGAATGGAAACCGCATACACTTGCGTCTCGGTCTTGTTCGCCTCCAAGTCTACCTTCGTGGCCTGGAAGGCGACGGTAAGTCCGTCGGGAGACACCTGGGGGTCACCCACCCGGGCCATCCGGAGCATGCCTTCTACACTAAACGGCAATTTCTGACCACCCACCTGCGACCATCCAGCGGACGGCAGGTACAAGGGAGCAACAACCAGCAGAAGGGAAAGAACAAAGCGGGCGCGGATCATAGAAACATTGTACTTGCACACATGGGACCGGGATTTCCGCGGAAAGAGCGAGGCCGGCCCTGTATCCTGAGTGTGCCCTGAGCGACGCCTTCGCGAAACCCCTGTGTTAGCATGAGATTTCAGGCCTTTTCCATGATCCGAGCCTATAGGGGCATCACGCCCGTGATTCCCGCTTCCTGCTACATCGACATCAGTGCGCAAGTCATCGGTGACGTCGTCTTCGGTGAGCATTGCAGTGTGTGGTGCAACGTTACCATTCGCGGCGATGTGAACATCATCCGTATTGGTGCCGAAACAAACATCCAGGACAACTGCTGCCTGCATGTGGAGCACGACATTTGTCCGCTAACGATTGGTAGCCGGGTAACCGTGGGGCACTCTGTGAATCTTCATGGCTGCACCATCGAGGACGACGCCGTTATCGGCATTGGGGCGATTGTGCTAAATGATGCGGTGGTGGGGAAGGGCAGCGTGATTGCCGCCGGGGCTCTGGTGCCAGAGCGCATGGTGGTGCCGCCCAATTCCATGGTGATGGGCGTTCCTGGCAAGGTGGTGCGGACGCTGCGCGACGACGAGAAGGTTCGCTTTAGCGAGAACGCCGCCAACTACCTGAAGTACAAGAAGGCATTCAAGGACGAAGTGTTTTGATCCGCGCCGTTAAGGGTACGCGGGACCTTCTCCCGCCCGACACGTCTGTCTGGAACTACGTCGAGCAGAGCGCACGCGACCTCTTCGGACGGTACCGCTACCAGGAAATCCGCACGCCCATCTTCGAACAAACCGAACTCTTCTCCCGTGGCGTGGGTGAGGAAACCGACATTGTTACGAAGGAGATGTACACCTGGGAGGACCGGGACGGCTCGTCGCTGACGCTGCGGCCGGAAAACACGGCTAGCGTGATTCGCGCATTCATTGAACACGGCCTGCACCAGCAGCCGGGTTTGCAGAAGCTCTACTATATGGGGCCGATGTTCCGTCGCGAGCGGCCGCAGAAGGGTCGTTTCCGCCAGTTCTACCAGATTGGCGCTGAGATGATTGGCAGTGAATCACCGCTGGTGGATGGCGAAGTGATCGAGATGGTGGTTCGCTATCTGGAAGCGGTGGGTTTGCGCGATTTCAAGCTGCTGATTAACTCTGTGGGTGATGCGGAAAGCCGAGGCCGGTATGTGGCGGCGCTGCGTGAGCAGCTCGCCGGGGTGAAGGAGCAGTTGAGTGCGGATAACCAGCGCCGGGCGGAAACGAACCCGTTGCGCGTGCTGGATTCCAAGGATCCCCAGGATGAGCCCGTGATCACAACGCTGCCCTCGATCCACGAGTTCCTGAACGCGGAGACAAAGGAGCACTTTGCAGCAGTTTGCGCGTATCTGGATGACGCAGATGTTTCGTATGAGGTGCGTCCGCGGCTGGTGAGGGGCCTCGACTACTACACCCGGACTACGTTTGAGATTGTGCACGGGGCGCTTGGTGCGCAAAACTCTGTGCTGGGCGGTGGGCGCTACGATGGACTGGCGGAGTCTTTGGGTTCGCGGGTGCGCGCCCCTGGCATCGGGTTCTCGATTGGCGCGGACCGGCTTGTGATGAGTTTGCAGGAAACCGCGGCCGGCACCATACCCGTGCCTGTGGTGGATTTTGCGCTAATCTCTATGGGCGATGCCGCCATGCGTCGCAATCTTGCGCTGGCGCGCAGTCTGCGTAGGAAGGGTGCGGTGGTAGAGGTGCTGTTTGATGGGAAGCTCAAACGGGCACTTGACCTGGCAAACCGCCTGGGAGCACGGCGTACCGTAATCCTTGGTGACGATGAATTGTCGCGTGGCGCCTTCATGGTGAAGGACATGGCCAGCGGCGAGCAGAGCGAGCTTGGCGAAGCGGATGTGCTGAACCTGGTCGGGTGACCACCAGACCGTACCGCCTCCGCGAACAGAAACGGATTCACGAGGGAAAGAGCCGAGGCCCGCACGATATGCGGGGACGGCCATACAACACCATGAGCAACGGCGAACAGCAATATAGCCTCAAACTGGATTTTTTGGGCGACCTGAAGCGGAGCCACCATTGCGGGGCATTGCGCGCCAACGACGAAGGCTCTCGTGCGTTGCTGATGGGGTGGGTGCACCGCCGCCGCGACCTGGGCGGCCTGATCTTTCTGCATCTGCGCGACATCCACGGGATTACCCAGGTGGTCTTTCGCGCGGAAATGGATTCTGATATTCATGCCCGCGCAGAGCACATCCGCGGTGAGTTCGTGGTGGCCGTGGAAGGGCACGTGGAGAAGCGTTCCGCCGAAACCATCAACGCAAACCTTCCTACCGGCGAAATAGAACTGGTGGCGGACAAGGTATGGATCCTGAACGAATCCCGCCCTGCACCCTTTCCGATGGAGGACGACCTTAGCATCACCGAAGAAGTGCGCCTGAAGCACCGCTATATCGACCTGCGCCGGCACCGCATGCAGGAAAACATCCGGATGCGGTCGGCGGTTTCCTTCGCGGTACGCCAGAGCCTTTACGACCAGGGCTTCCACGAGATCGAAACTCCCTTCATGACGCGTTCAACGCCCGAGGGCGCGCGCGACTTCATCATCCCCAGCCGGCTGAGCCTCGGCAATTTCTATGCGCTGCCGCAGTCGCCTCAGATATTCAAGCAATTGCTGATGGTGGGGGGATACGAACGCTACTTCCAGATCGTGCGCTGCTTCAGAGACGAAGACCTCCGGGCAGATCGCCAGCCGGAGTTCACCCAGATCGACCTCGAAATGTCTTTCGTGCAGCAAAACGACGTATTCGGCGTGATCGAGGCGATGCTCGAAAAGGCTTTCGCGGCCGCAGGTGCCACCGTGAAGGCGCCCTTCCCACGCATCACCTACAAGCAGGCGATGGATTCTTACGGCATCGACAAGCCGGATACCCGCATCCCGCCTTTCCATCGGGTGGAGGCGCTGTTTGAAGGTACGCCCATCAGCGGGAATGGCCTGCCGATGGTGGCGATTGTGGTTCCCAAGGTGGGGCAAATTTCCCGCAAGGAACGCGACGAACTGAAGGCCTACGGGCAGGAGAAATCCCTGCGCGTGTTCGACGACCCGAAGCGTCTGGAACGCGATTTCCCGGAACAGATGGCCAAAGTGCGCGAGATCACCGGCGCTGGCGAAGACGACCTTCTGCTGCTGGCGAACTGGGCTGCTGAGCCCGATGAGCACCTCCCCGAACGTGAGGCGTTGAAGGCTTGCGGGCAACTGCGCCTGTTTGCCGCGCAGAAGTATGCTGACCGCCACAAGCTTCTTGATCCCAAGCAATTTAATTTCCTGTGGGTGGTAGATTTCCCCATGTTTGAATGGGATCCGGAAGACAATCGCTGGGTCGCCGCGCATCATCCGTTCACGTCCGTGCACGACCAGGATCTTGACCTGCTGACGACTGACCCCGCCAACTGCCGCGCCAAGAGCTACGACATCGTGCTGAATGGAGTGGAGTTGGGCTCAGGTTCCATCCGTATCCACCGCGCTGACGTGCAGCAGAAAGTCTTCGGTGCCCTTGGCTTCACCCCAGAGGACGCGCAGCACCGCTTCGGCTTCCTACTGGAAGGCCTCAGCTATGGTGCGCCTCCGCATGGCGGCATTGCGCTGGGGCTGGACCGCATGGTGATGATTCTGGCCGGGGAGACCTCCATCCGCGACGTGATCGCGTTCCCCAAGACAGCCAAGGGCACTGACCTGATGTGCGAAGCGCCGTCCGATGTGCCCGAAAAGCTTCTCCGGGACCTCGGCCTCACGTTCCTCCGCCGTTAACTGGATTAGGCTCAGGGACTGTGCTCGTGTCCAAATGCCAGCACACGAGTGAATCCGGATTGCTATGTCCATTTTCCCGAATTGGCGATATACTTAAGCCGAATGATTGGTCTGAAATACGGTGGGCCAGGTCATTCCATCCCCGGCGGTGCAAGAATCAGGGATCGGCAACGATCCTGACCCTCGCACTGACGGGCGGAGGCCATGAGCAACCGGGAGGGAGATTCCATGTTCGGCAAGAAGAGTCCGGAAGTCATTGTGGCCGGGGCAGGCCCGGTGGGGCAGTTGGCTGCGTTGGCGCTGGCAAAGAGGGGAATTCCGTTGAGGATCGTAGATACGGGCGTTTGGGCGTGCAGCCATAGCTACGCGCTGGCCTTGCATCCAGGCGTAATCCCATTGCTCGACGAGTTTGGGCTATCCGAGGCGGCGCTGGAGCGCGCTTACCCGGTGAAGACCATCGGTTTCTACGACGAGGCGGAGCGCCGGGCGCAGATTGACCTTACCAATCCGGACGATCCCCGGCAATGCATGGCGGTGCTGCGGCAGGATGCTATCGAGAGCCTGTTTGAAAAGGCGCTGAACGACGCGGGCGTGAAGATCGAGTGGCGGCACGAAGTGGCCGACATTGCCAGCAACGTGGACCATGCCATTGCCAAAGTGAACAAACTGCAGCGCGAGAGCCGCGGCTATGTGGTAGCGCACAGTGAGTGGGTGGTTGGTAAGACCGAGAAGATCGATGTGCCATTCGTGATTGGCGCGGATGGCTACGAGAGCGAGGCGCGCCGCTCCATGGGCATCGCGTTTGAGGAGACCGGCCCGGCGGAGTACTTCGCCGTCTTCGAGTTCAAGACCGATGCCGACCTGGCCAATGAGATGAAGGTGGTGTTCGCTGGCGACGGCGCGAATGTGTTGTGGCCTTTGCCCGGCGGATTCTGCCGCTGGAGTTTCCAGCTGCCTGAGTATGAATCCCGGGACGCCCGCCGTGACAAAGACCGGCTGTTGCTGAGTGGAGGGCTCACTGGCAACAACATGGTGGACGACGCCCACTTGGCGCAATTCATCCAGGAGCGCGCGCCTTGGTTCCAGGGCAGCATCGAGCAGATTGTCTGGCGAATGGTGGTTCGTTTTGAACGCAAGCTGGCGGACGCGTTTGGCCGCGACCGCGTCTGGCTGGCGGGTGATGCCGCGCACCTCACCGGTCCGGTGGGCGTGCAGAGTATGAACCTGGGCATGGCCGAAGCGCACGATCTGGCCTTCCTGATGAACCGTGTGTTGCACGAAGGTGCGCCGCTCAGCGACATGGAGACCTACGGCCAGCAGTGGCTCTCAGAGTGGCGGAGGCTCAGCGGCCTTACCGGCGGGCTGAAACCCATCGACGGCTGCGACCCCTGGGTGGCGGGCCACGCACGCGCGATTCTGTCCTGCCTTCCCGCGCATGGGCGGGAACTCGACAAGCTCGCGGCGCAAATCGGACTTGGATTTTAGGGCGCAAGTGGCCCTCGGGACTGAACCCGGATCAAGCAGGGCGGGGAGCCCCGTTCCTAATTCTTCGGCACGGAGACCGTGATATTTCGGTAGCGAATGACGCCGTGGTGGTCGCCTTGCAGGAAAAAGGGGCCCGGTTCGGATTCGTTGCTGTCGAGCGCTCCTCCTGTTGGGCCGGGGATTTCAACGTGATCGTGATAGACCCTGCCATCGCGCACCACGGTAACGTGTCGGCCGACGAAAGTGATGTCAAACGACGTCCACTTGCCAAGCCCTAGTTCTGCATCCGCCGGAGGCGGGTAGTGGCTGTAGACGGCGCCCATCTCGTGGTCAGGAAGGCGTCCGCCTTCCGTTCCTATCTGAATCTCATAGCGTCCGCGGAGGTAGATGCCACTATTGCCGTGGTCGGGGCAATTCACTTCGATATGCAGCTTGAAGTCCTGGAACTTCTCAGTGGTCTTCAGGTTGGCGGCTCCCGGGCCGCGTTGGCCTTCGATGGGAGGGTTGTTATTTACCAGTTCGCCGTCGCGGGCCATCCACTTGTTGTTCGACACGTTGCCAATGGGCTCCCAGCCAGTAAGGTCTTTGCCATTGAAGATGGCACGGGGTTCGGTCCAAGCCTTGGGCATGGGACGGTCGAGCTTGGGAGCGCGGACGCCAACCAAAGAGGGCCCGTCGTTTTCGCCGCGCTTCTCGATGCCTGTGATGCGATCGGAGCCCGCTTTGCTGAGTTCCCAGCGCGTGGCTGGCCGGCGTTCCGTGGCGGTGAAAATGGAAACAACCATCTTGCCCCCGTCCACCTTCGCGCCCAGGATATTCACCCATCCGCCGCCGCGCGGTTGCACGCGGCCCTCGATCTTGCCGTCCTTCTCGACGAGTTCCATCCATTGTGGGTAGGCCGGCCCCGATGCCGGCGTGACCGTGAAGTTCCAACGGCCCAGGAATGTACTGGCATCCTGGGCAAGCGCAGCGAATGTAAGGAAACTCGCGAGGCAGACGATAAGGGTAGTTCTGAGCATCTATTCCACTGTAGCGCGGCAAGTCTTGCCATGTGCATGGAGCCTGGCGGTGGGAGTTCGCCACTGAACAAACCTGCAGACTCTCTGGCTGCGCCCCTTTATTCCGATGTCCGCGCCCCGAACACACTCCGGCGAGATCACACTTTGGCGTGATCACTCTGTAGCGCGTGGAACTTCCCGGGCACAGGCGCCGGGACGCATTCAGCACTCCAAGATCAGGGAAACGGGACGGGGGGCCGATTGGTCGATAAAATGGAAGATTGGATAACTGTCCCGCATGAGCTCCATCTCGGTCACATTCGAACCCCTCCGGAAATACCGCCCCTCTTTGGAACGTGCTGCCAGGCTATGGGGAATCGATCTGGCCTACTGGGACATTTTCGGCAAGAAGCATGAAGTGTCTGACGATGTTGTGAAGGGCATTCTTGCCGCTCTGGGCGTGGATACCAGCAGTGCTGAGAGCCTCAACAAGGCGGTGGAGCGGCGATTGCGAGTTGAGTGGAGCCAGCAGCTTCCCGAAGTGGAAGTGGTAGGGCTCCGGGGCAACGCGCCGGCTTGGGTAAACCTTCCCGACGACATGCAAGCTATTCCGTTGCGGGTGCATTTCACGTGGGAAGACGGCGGATCCACTGAATACACCTACGCAGCCAGCGCGATGGAGGTACTAGGCACTTGCGACATTGGCAAGGATCGTTTCGTGCGCCGGCGGATCCCGCTGCCGGCCGAAACGCCGCTTGGATATCACGAGATGACGGTGGAAGGCGGGCTACCCGGCAAAGTGCTGTTTGTGGCGAGGACCCAATTGATTGTGACGCCCGAACGGGCTTATCAGCCGCCCATCCTCGACGAACAAGGCAAGTGCGCCGGCATTGGCGCGAGCCTCTATAGCCTTCGGTCGCAGCGCAACTGGGGTTGTGGTGATTTCACTGATTTGCCAGGGTTTTGCGAGTGGGTTGCCCAGGATCTGAAGTGCGCGTTTGTAGCGCTGAATCCACTGCACCTCATCGCGAATCGCTTGCCATACAATGCGAGCCCCTACCTGCCGGTGAGCACCTACTTCAAGAACTTCATCTATCTTGATCTCGAACGGATACCGGAGTTCCAGCGCTCGGTGTTGGTGCAGCGGCGACTGAATGACCATGGTGTGCGCCAGCGTATCCTCCAGATGCGATTGAAGGATCTGGTTGACTACGAGGGCGTAGCCAGCCTGAAGCTGGGTTTCCTCGCGCTCAGCTTCCTGGAATTCCGGCACGAGTTGCGTCGGCGAACACCACGCGCGCTGGCCTTTCTGGAATGGTGCGCGGCACAGGACGATCTTTTGACGCCGTTTACGACGTTCTGTGCCCTTGACCGGCACATGCATAAGCGCAATCCCGATGTTTGGGTGTGGCAGGACTGGCCGGGGGAGTATCAGGACCCTCATTCACCCGCAGTCGCCCGCTTTGCATTGCGGCACCGCCATCTGCGTCAGTTCTATGCATGGGTGCAGTGGCTTACCTTTCAGCAACTGCAGGAAGCCGGAGACGCGGCTAAGGCGGCAGGGCTGAAGATTGGGCTTTATCACGACCTTGCGCTCGCCACCGACAGTTGCGGCGCGGACGTGTGGGCGCAGCGTGACTACTACGTGATGGGCTGCCGGGTTGGTGCGCCACCGGATGACTTCTCCCCCGACGGCCAGGATTGGGCCTTTCCACCGCCAGACTACGAGAAGCATCGGCGTGGGGCATACGCCCTATTCCGCGAGTCGATCCGCCGCAATATGATGGCAGGCGGGGCGCTGCGCATTGACCACGTGATGCGGTTCTTCCGCCTCTACTGGATTCCAAGCGGGTTTAGTGCCACGGATGGTACCTACGTCCGGGATTACGCGGAGAACCTGGTTCGCATCCTGGCGCTGGAGAGCGTGCGCAATGAAGTACTGGTGGTTGGCGAGGACCTGGGTACAGTGGAGCCTGCCACCCGCGAGACTCTGGAAAAGTTCGGAATTCTCAGCTACCGGCTGTTCTTCTTCGAGCGTGAGGAAGGCGGCGCTATGAAGCTGCCGGAACGGTATCCAAACGACGCGCTGGTGGCGACGTCGACGCACGACCTGCCTACAATTGCGGGATCGTGGATTGGGCGTGACATAGAAGCGCGCGACTACGCCGGATTGCTGCCCGAGCATGCAGTGTATGAACAGCAGTGGGGGGCGCGGCGCGAACTGAAACAACAGATCCTGGAGGCCCTGTTCGCTGAGGGCCTGATGCCTGATTACTACACTCGCCGCGCGAGCGATATTCCGGAACTCACCGGGGAGTTGCACAATGCGGTGATTGGCTACCTGGCGCGAACCCCGGCGAAGCTGTTCCAGGTAAACCAGGAGGATCTGGTTAAGCAACTCGACCAGCAGAATTTGCCCGGAAGCACCTGGCAGTACGCCAACTGGCAGCGGAAAATGGGCTGCGCGGTGGAGGACTTGCGTCAGGACGCGTTGGTGCGAGGGTGCGCCGCGATGCTGCGCCACTGGCTTAAGGAAACTGGCCGCGAGAGCTAGACTTCCGATCCCTCGGCTCGATTCATCAGGAATGTGGCTACCTGATGGAAGAACGGCTGCAGGGTGGCCACTGCCTCTGCCGGAAGCGCGGCCTCTTCGATGGCGCCCTCCATCAACTGCACCCAGCGGTCTCTGGTGCGCTGGTCCACCACAAACGGGGCATGACGGGCGCGCAGGCGGGGATGGCCACGCTTTTCCAGGTAGGTCTGCGGCCCTCCAAATCGGAAGATCAGAAAGTCTCGCAGCCGCATTTCCGCACCGGCAAGGTCGTCTCGCGGGTACATCGGCCCCAGCACATCATCTTCGGGAATACGGCGGTAGAACGCTGCCACCAGGCGGGTGAAGCCTTCTTCGCCAATGCGGGCGAATACTTCGTCTTCGGGCAAGGGAACCATACCTTCGTTTCGATGAGATTCCTGCATTCTTTGGATGCAGGAATCCGCCACCAGGACAGGCTCTCCGGACGGTTTGGGTGGAAGCAAGTCTTCCGACTCGTACGATTTTCGAAATCGATTGGCTTGCCCAGAGTCTAATAGAAGAAGCATGCAAGCATCCGGTAACTTGCGGAGGCCCTTCGGACAGTCACCCGGATCGCCGCGGTGGTGCGGCGTTTCAGGCGCTGCTTCCTGGGTGCTCCTGTGTCTGCTCTCGCTGCTGGTCCCCGCGCTGCAGGCTCAGGAACCGGTTGTTTCTCTGGATGGGATTCGCAAACAGCTCAATCTGCGCCAGTCGCTCTCGTGCAGCGTGCGGACGGGATTTCCAGTATTGCTGTTCGACTTCAAAATGCATTCCCCCTTTGTAGTGACACTGCCCATGAAGCCACTCAAGGAAAGCGAACAGATTTTTGTGCGTGTGTGGACGGTGCCGGTGAAGGATTTGGATGGCCGGCCCTTCCCCACTCAGAAGAGTGTTCATTTCCTGGCGAACCGCTCAAGCATTGCGGATCTGAAACCGAGTGGGAACCATTTCCTGCAGGTGAATGGATCAGTAGCGACTGGGGCGGGGGAGTTTCGGCACTACCTTTCAGTAGACGATGGGAAGGGATTGGGCTGCGTGAAGGAATGGAAGGTGAAAGCGAAACCCGAACGAGCGTTGCTGCCAGAGTTGGCTTTGAAACCTGGCGAAGCCACCGACCCACGGCTGACTGCATTCATTCGTCAGCGGGCGGTGCCTAAGCAAGAAAGCGGGATTCGTGTGGCAGTGATGCTGAATGTGGATAACCGATCATGGCGGCGCGTAATCACTGATTCCAACAATATGATCGCCCTGGCCGCTGCGCTGCGTAAAGTGGCTGAGGACGAGCGCGTGCGGGAAGTGGCGCTTGCTGTGTTCAGCCTGGAAGACCAAAACGTGTTCTTCGACCAGGAGTACAACGAGGTTGTGGACTTCCGCCGGCTTGGGATTGCGTTTCGCCAGATGAAACCCGGCCAAGTAGAAGTGTCCAAACTCAGCTTGGGCAGCGAAGCGCGATTTCTGGCGGGGATTCTGCGCGAGCGGGAAGGCCGTCTGTTGGAGGCGGACCTGATTCTGTTTGTCGGCGCGCGCAGCCCCGTGTCGGATAAGGTTCCCCCGGCTGCCCTTGAGAGCTTGCGCCCTGGGAACCGAACCAAGGTTGCTTACCTGGTGACGAACCCGTTCCGCTGGCGGTCACCGGTGAACCGGGACGTGATCGGGCATGCGGTGAAGGCTCTGGGGGGTGCGGAACGGGATATCCGATTACCGGGCGATTTAACCAAGGCCGTCAACCAGATGGTACGGGACTCGATGCGCAACGTGGAAGCGCCCGCCGCGCAATAGGCGCAGCGGGCGTCGCAGCCTCAGTACCGTAGCACCTCGCCCAGTGGCTTGAAAGGCAGCGCCAGACTCTCGGCAACGCCGTCGTGGGTGCAGATGCCCGCATAGGTATTCACGCCGGTGGCCAGGGCCTCGCTCTCCATAACCGCCTTCACAAAGCCCTTGTTGGCGAGTTCCATCAGATAGGGGAACTGCGCGTTGGTGAGACCGACGGTGGAGGTGTTGGGAACCGCCGCCGGCATATTCGAGACGCAGTAGTGCAGAACGTCATCCACGAAGTAGACAGGGTCAGTATGCGTGGTGGCCCGCGCGGTTTCAATGCAGCCGCCCTGGTCGATGGCCACGTCCACGATCACTGAGCCCTTCTTCATTTGAGAAACCACCTCTCGGCGTACCACGCGTGGGGCGGAGGCGCCGGGGATCAACACTGCGCCGATCACCAGGTCGGCTGCAGCCGTTTCCTCGGCAACCGCCCATGGGTGCGACGCGATCGTGCGCACGTGCGGCCCGAAGATGTCTTCGAGTTCGCGCAGCCGGTTGATGTTCTTGTCGATGATGGTTACATCTGCGCCAAGGCCAAGGGCCATCTTGGCGGCATTGGTGCCCACAACGCCACCACCGAGGATCACCACACGACCAGGCTTCACCCCAGGGATGCCACCCAGCAGAACACCGCGTCCGCCGTTGGGTGCTTCCAGATAGTAAGCACCAATCTGAACGGAGAGCCGTCCCGCTACTTCGCTCATAGGAGCCAGCAGCGGAAAGGTGCCATCCGACTCGCGCATCGTCTCGTAGGCGATGGCGGCGCATCCCGAAGCCAGCAGTGCTTGGGTAAGATCGGGCAACGGCGCCAGGTGCAGATAGGCGAAGAGGATCAGATCCTCGCGCAGAAAGGAATACTCGGAAGGCTGGGGCTCCTTCACCTTGGTAATCAGATTGGCTCTTTGCCAGAGTTCCGCAGCGGTGGGGACGATCTCCGCACCGGCAGTCCGGAACTCCTCATCGCTGAACGAACTGCCCTGCCCGGCGCCGGCTTGTACCAGCACCTCATGCCCCGTCTCGCGCAGGAAACGGACGCTACCCGGGACGAGAGCGACCCGGGTTTCGTGGTCTTTGATTTCTTTGGGTACTCCGATGATCATTGGTTTCCCTCCGGATGAATGGTGGCGGAGGTAGCTGGTTAGCGGTCCGCCGAAGAACTTGGAACTGCGGGCGCGTCACTGGTAGGGGCCTCTAGCACGGAATCGCTGCCTGGTGCGGGGCCGCGCTCAGGACCGAGGCCCAGCGCAATCAGCGATAGCGAATTGATCTTCCCCGAGGCAGGGATAGAATGCTCCGCCTGGAAGCGCTTCATGGCAGCGATGCTATTGTCGTCCCATTTCCCAGAGGGCTCCGCCTGCAGGTATCCGGCTTTGGAAAGAGCGGTCTGGATTTCGAGGAGCCGTTCGGCGCTGGGCTGAAGGGGGACGCGGGGTCTGGCTGCGGTAGCGGCTTGTCGGCGCGTGGTTCGGCGCACGGGTGCACGTTTGGCCCCGCTAGTGCTGGTCGCCCGAGCTTTTCGGGGGGCTGTTTTTGCGGAGGAAGCGGCCGGTTTGCGGGCTACAGCCTTCTTGGCTGCCGTGGTGGGCTTCTTGGTGGCTGCTACAGGTTTCCTGGCAGTTGCCGCCTTGGGTTTTGCTGGTTGAGGTCTGGCAGCCGTTGACTGTGCCCAAAGGGGTGAGGCTTGGAATCCAAGCAGCAGTGCTAAGGCCATCAGGAGTAGGTTTGGCCATTGACGTACAACAGCCGGAAGGGTAAGGTTTGCGATCACTGCCACTCCGCCTGCAACAAAACTCGGGCCTCGCTCTCGGGAAGACGCGGTCCAAGCCCTATGCTACTACGGAATTCCGTCAACGTTGGCCGCCGGGAACAGTGCCTGCCGCGAAAAACCGGGTCCATGTGGTAGCCCCAGGACGAGGACTGCCTAGCTTTCGGAAGACACGGAAGGCTACAGCATCACCAGGTCGGAGCCGCTCTCGGTACGTGCGGATATCCTCCACGCTGCGAACAGATTGCCCTCCCGCCGAGACGATGACGTCGTCCGCTCGCAGCCCAATCGCCTCCCCCAGGGAACCTGATTCCACACGGCTGATCACCACTCCGTGATCCTCAGGGAAGCTCCATTCCTTCAGGCGCTCCGCTGTCACATTCTGGATGGAGATCCCCAGGTTGAGGTCGGAGGGAGTGGCGGATGGGTCCTGCTTCTCGTCGGGGGGGTTGAGCAAGTCCGAACGGCCGCGGTCGCCAAACATCTGCGCCCGGTCACCAATCAGCACTTGTCTGGTGAGCCGCTTGCCGTTCCGAAGAATGATGAAGGAGACTTCACTGCCGACCGGAAGGGAGGAGACGTGGTCGATGAGGGCGCTGCCGCCGCCGACCTTCTTCCCGGCGATTTCGAGGATAACGTCATCCACCTGAATGCCCGCGCGGTCAGCCGGCCCGGAAGTCTGGACACCGGCGACAATCACTCCCTCCTCGACACCATAGGCACGCAAGACTTCGGGGTCATCCGAGCGGTTCAAGGAGATACCAATGGAGCCTCGTGTCACGCGTCCGCCCTGAACAATCTGGTTATAAACCCCCACAGCGGTATTCATAGGCATGGCGAAGCCCACGCCCTGGTAGCGTCCGCTATTCGAAGCAATGGCCGTATTGATACCGATCACTTCCCCCCGGATGTTCAGCAATGGCCCGCCACTGTTACCCGGGTTGATGGCGGCATCGGTCTGCAAAAAGCGCTGAAAGGCTTGGGCGTCGGCGAGTTCGCGCTGCTTGGCACTGATGATGCCCGCGGTGACTGTGGCGTCGAGTCCGAACGGTGACCCAATGGCTACCACCCAATCGCCAACCTGAACGGCATCGGAATTGCCCACAGGGGCGGGCTCGAGCGGGCGGCCGGCATCAATCTTGATGACGGCGATGTCGGTTTCAAAATCACCTCCCACCAGCTTCGCTTCATACTCTTTCCTGTCGCCATGGAGCCTCACCAGTATCTTCGTGGCTTCCTCTACCACGTGCCAGTTGGTGATGATGTAGCCGTTCTTATCCACAACGACGCCGGAACCAATACTGCCGCCACGGAACGGCCCGTCGTCGCCAAACGGCGGCTCGAAGAAGCGGCGGAATGAGTCACCTTCCTCCCCCGGGTCTTGCCGGTTGGAGCGGCGACGCTGGTCGCGACCTTTGCTTGTGATGATATTCACTACCGCGGGCTCCACGCGGCGTGCCAGTGTGCTGAAGGCGTTCGAAAGCTGGACGGGATCAGGAATACTGAGAGGCGTGGCGTCCGGCGCAGCCACTCGCGGCACCGCGCGCACGTCACTGTCGAGGAGAGTTCCGATAACAATCCCCACGGCGAGAGCGCAAAGCACCAAGGCAACGACAAACAATGAGTACTTTCGCGACATTCCGGAAGGCCAAGCCCTTAAATCTATGATGACCGCAATAGCGGGTTTTTACCAGTGTCCCAAGAGCGGGAATATTACTAAGTTAAGGCTGCCGGTCTCCACCCGCCGTCAAACAGGCGGATTTCCACGGCCACTACACCTGCCAGAATCAGGAGGGCGCCTGCTGCGGACATGCCCCCTAACTGCTCACCCAGCACCAGAAAAGCGGTGCCCCAGGCGAATACGGGCTCCAGTGAAAAGATGAGCGCGGTGCGGGTGGGCGAGGTGATGCGCTGTGCCCAGGTCTGTACCAGGAAGGCAAGAGCGGTGGCCAATACCCCCGTGAAGAGCACTGCCAGCCATAGCCTCCAGCCGGGTACGAATCGGACGGGTTCCACCCAACAGCAGGCGCCAACGCTGAGCAGGAAGGTGAAGCCCACCTGCAAAAGGGCCAGAGTGCGCGTGTCGTGGATGCGCGCGAAATGGCCCAGCAACAGGATGTGCACGGCGTAACAGACTGCGCACACAACGGTAAGCAAGTCGCCACGTACAGTCTGGCTTTCTCCCAACGGACCGCTAAGCAATGCCATTCCCAAAAAGGCGAGCAGGATGCCCGCGATTTCCGAGCGCGACGGACTGCGCCGGCTGGCGAGAGCAGCCAACAGCGGCACCATTACGATAAACAGGCCGGTAAGGAAGGCGGAACGGGATGGAGTGGTAAATCGCAATCCAACGGTTTGAAAGACGTAGCCGCCAAATAGGGCAAGCCCCAATAGCGCCCCGGCTCCCACTGACTTGCGCTGGATGCGCAGCGGGCCTCGCCAGCGTATGCCCACCCACAGCACCAGTGTGGCCACGCCGAAACGCAGGGCCAGGAACAGAACGGGTGATACATCGTCCAGAGCCGTCTTGATCACCGTGAACGTGGCTCCCCATACCAAACAGATGGCAATAAGCGAGAAGGTGGCAGCCTGGGGCGAAGCAGGCAACGAGGAATCGTCGCTGCGGTGGGCTGGACTCATTTCGAAAGGTAGCACCCAGCGGAGGCGCGCATGGCGCAAAGCATCAGAAACGCACGGCGCAGGCCGAGGTCGCGTCCCTCAGGACGATACCACTCGTCCGTGGTGTGGGCGCCGCCGCCCGCGCCACCCGCGCCTAGAGACAAAGCTGGAATTCCCAACGAGAGCGGAATGTTTGCGTCGGTGGAGGAGGTGTCCATCTGGCTCTGGATGCCCAGTTCCTTGTCAACCGCAGCCGCGATGGTAAACAAAGGGCTGTCTGCGGGGAGACGTCCGCCAGGGCGGGCTCCAATCTCGCGCACGCGAACGGTGAGTTTGCCACGACGCGCATGTTCCTGCTCCTGCTGAGCCCCGCGCTCGACACATCGTTTGAGTGACTCGGCGAGGTCGTGGATAAGGCTTTCCCGTTCCGAGCGGATATCCACCTTGGCGCTGGCCGATTGCGGAATGGAGTTGATGCTAGCTCCCCCTTGAAGAAGGCCCACGTTAAACGAATAGCGTTCTGCGTGCTGGTTCAAGGCTGGACTGTTGGCATCGGCAAAAAGAGCGATGGCACGAGCGAGCG
This sequence comes from Bryobacterales bacterium, assembly GCA_026129915.1. Taxonomy (GTDB): domain Bacteria; phylum Acidobacteriota; class Terriglobia; order Bryobacterales; family Bryobacteraceae; genus JACTMJ01. Next base: position 1,496 of record JAHCHD010000083.1, on the reverse strand, counting down.
CGTGCACCGGATTCGCGGTGCCAAAGTCACTCCAGCTATGTCCGCCCTTACCCTGCAGTAGCACCTCGAAGCGCCGGCTGGCCAGGGCGCCGCAGGTAATGTGCTCGTGGCCAGGCCCATCCAGCACAAGCACGCCTGCGATGCGCGAAGCAAATTCGGATTCCCGGCACAGATAGCGCATGCCGGTGAGGTTTCCCTCACCTTCCTCACAGACGTTGGCGACAAACAACAGCGGAATGTCCTTGGGATCCTCGGGGAGTTCCCGAAATACTTTGGCCAGGGCGAGCAAACCGGAGAGGCCTGCGCCATTGTCGGCCACGCCCGGTCCGCGAATGGTGCCATCAGCCTCCACCCGAATATCTTCGTCCCGACGCGGGCTAAGTACGGTGTCCAGGTGGGCGGAAACCACTACTAACGGCGATCGTATGTCCAGACTCCTTGCGGCGAGCACATTGCCCGCTCCGTCCAGCCGCGAATCGTAGCCCATCGCCAAAAACTGGGCGCGCATGTGGGCCGCCCTGCGCTCTTCGAGAAATGTAGGGGCCGGCACCCGGCAAAGAGCCACTTGCTGATCGAGAATACTCGCGCGGTTAGCGGCAAACCATGTGCTGGACGTCCTGACTGAGGGCAAGGAGAATAGCCCTTCGAGACCAGTCTTGAGGGTTGTTGGCTCGGCGGACATCGAACTTTAGTGTAGCGCGGGGTGACCGATAGGCCGGAAGGCGCGTTTCTACCGGGGTGCGGCGCGAAAGGCAAGCACCGCGTTCAGGCCACCGAAGGCAAAGGAATTAGAGAGCGCGGCGCGAATTGGCATGGGGCGCGCGACGTTCGGTACGTAGTCAAGGTCGCACTCAGGATCGGCCTCTGTGAAGTTGGCGGTTGGGGGCGCGGTTTGGTGGTGCAGCGCCAGTACCGTGGCTACCGCTTCCACGGCGCCAGCGCCGCCTAGAACGTGACCGTGCATGGATTTTGTGGAACTCACCGCGACCCGGCCGGCTGACTCTCCAAGCACCTGGCGGATCGCCTTCGTCTCCAGGGGATCGTTTGCCGGAGTGGCCGTGCCGTGCGCGTTAATGTAATCTACTTCCTCGGGTGCCAGTCTTGAGGTTTCAAGCGCGCGCTGCATGGCCATCGCCGCACCATCAGGCGATGGAAGAGTAAGGTGCGAAGCATCGGCGGACATTCCAAACCCGGCTAGTTCCGCCAGGATGGTGGCGCCGCGAGCGCGGGCGCTTGTTTCGGATTCCAGAATGAGAACCCCACCGCCTTCCCCGAGAATTAGCCCGCTGCGATTGCGGGAAAAAGGCCGGCAGGTATCGGGTGATACCACACGCATCCCCTCCCACGCCTTAAGAAATCCATACGTGATCGACGATTCGCTGCCGCCGGTAATCGCCAGGTCGCAGGCGCCAGACCGGATGTGAGACCAAGCCAGGCCAATGGCATGATTGGCTGAGGAACAGGCGGTGGAAACCGTGTATACCATTCCGCGGACG
>JAHCHD010000082.1 GCA_026129915.1 Bryobacterales bacterium | reverse complement strand
CCACGCGCGTCTGCTGGAGCATGATCTCAGAGACCCAAATCGCGTAGGGGTCCTTGGTCTTGCGCCAGGGCAGGTCCCGGTAACCGCTGCGATACCAGCCAAGCAATGCGTCCGCAATCGGCGACGGAGGGCGATGCGGGGCCCCTGGGGCCTGGGCTTCACGCACTTTGTCTGAGGGGTTCTTACGACGGCGAACAGGCGATTTGCTTTGGACTGGCATGAAGGCGGCGCAGAGTTTCAGTGTACCGCCTGCCCGAAGGCGTTAGGACCAGCCTGTACGCTGGGGGCGATCTGCGACACTGGAATGGTGGGTGCCGCGCTCTTTTCTTGGGGAAGCGATGCGTGTACCATCACGGAATACGATGCTACGGATTCTCTACTATCTGGCTTTCGCGCTTGCAGTACCTGCGGCGTTGTTCGCGCAGCCGGCGCGGCCGCTGGAGATCCAGCCTGATTTGCCTACCGGCCCTGACGCTGGGGTGTGCCTGCTGCGCCTGAACGTGGCCGGGTCAGCCGACATTATCTTGGAGGGCGAAAAGGCCACGTTTCGCACCCGTGCGGGAACGTTGCCCATCGACGCGGGCAGCGTATGCAGCGCCGGCGTACCACGCCAGCCGCTCGACCATTTCCGGGTGGACCGCATTCGCGGGAAGGGACGCGTGCTGCTGGTGGAGAACCCCGCTGACCGCAATCAGTTTCAGGCGTGGATCCGCATCGACAACGAGAGTGTCGCGCCTGACTTCTACGAATTGCGGGTCTCCTGGCGTGAGAACGACGATAGTGGACCAGAGGGCCGGAACGAATTGCGGCTTGTGCCGCGCGGAACTCCCGCGCGCTGGGTGCCTCCGGGCGCCGACATCAGTGCCGGCTCGATGGCGGGACGTCCGCTGAGTTCCTACGATAACGATCCACTGCGTTACGACACAAACGCCGCGGGATCACTTGAGTTCCGCGGGCAGGTGGACGACGTGATGGAGTTCCTGGTGCGCGGAGACCGGTTGCACGTGGTGCTGATCAGCGGCCAGCAGGTGAAAGTGGAACGGTTCCGGTTCACGCAGCCTTTGCCCTCGAACGGGCCGCTCACCGCGGTGCTGGAGAAAAAGGACGGACGGGGCACAGTGGAGCTTGTGGAAGAACCGAGCGCCGCCAACGCGTATACGGCCCGAATCCGCGTCGCTGACCCCCAGGCCGGCGCGGATCGCTACCACTGGGTGATTAGCTGGCGCCGCTAGTTTATCCGCAAAGACGCCCGTCGCGATTCCGCTGCTTGCTTTGCCACGGAGCCTATTCCGCCGGGGCAAAGAAGGGACGGATACCCTGGATTCCCAGGCGGAGATCAATGGCGCTCATCACCATCATCGATTCCTCTGGATCGAGGCCCCCCGCAACTTCCTCCACGTGGCGAAGTACCTTTTGCGCCGTGAGGCGCGACACCTCGCCAGGATGCGCCAGGGCGTAGCTGTAGATGGCATCGCTGCGCAATTCCTCATGTTCCATCGCGGGAATCAGCCGGGGAGCCGCGCTCTTATCTACATAGAAGCCGACCCCCAGGATGGCGGCGCGGCGGATTGCGATGTCGTCATCATCCAGATGCGCGTGAATCAGCGGCAGAAAGTCCGGTTCATCGCTATACCACATGGCTTCAAGGGCCAGCGCACGGGTGGCATCGTCGCCATAGAAATCGAGAATGCGGGATTTCAGCGCCGGGCTGAATTCCATCTTGGAAAGGACAATGGCAATGGTAGCTTTCTCCGCGGAGCTGACGCCGGCATCCTCAAATCGGGCGTGCAAGCTCGCCACGAGTTCTTTGCCAGGCTCGGCGGGAAGCAGACTCTTCCACAGCGCACAGCGGACACTGAGGTCTTCCTCACGCTGGGCGTAACCCACCAACTCTTTGGCCAGCGACTCGCTGATCTCACTGTGATCGAGACTTTCCGCCACTGCTACCCGCACGCGAGGGTCCGGGCTGGCAAGCCACGCCAGGGATTCCTGCGGATCCATTACCTCGAAATAGGGTGGCTGGAAGGCGTCGTATTGTTCGTAGATGTTGTAGGGCAGTCGCTCCACAGGCTCCGCGGCTTCCGAGATGCGGGCGAGCGCTTCCTCCACATCGGTCTTCAGCAGTTCTGCTTCCGCTTGCCCCTGCACCTCAGCGAGCAACTTTTCGAGAGCAGGACGAGCCGCGGGATCACCGTGGATACCTAGGCAAATGGCGGCGTCCTGGGCATCGTACTCCAGACGGCTCAGCAGAAGTTCCGTGATGCGCGGATCCCGCAACTGCATGGCCGCCAGCAGGAAGGCCACCTCGCCGCTTTCTTCTTCGTCGAGTTCGTGATAGAGATCCAGCAGCGGCTGCACTGCGGGCTCGCCCAGTTCGGCGAACGCCTCGATGAGTTCCTCTCGCGCGCCATCCATCTGCGCCCGCAGTTGCAGGGTATAAAACGCTAGCGCGCGCGGGGTGCGCAGGTGGCGGAACAGGTCAAACACCTGGTCCTCCACATCCACCCTGTCGTCTTCGTGATCCTCATCGACGAACACTTCGAGCGCCTGAGCAGCAGCCTCCGGGTCGCGCAGGAAACTGTCGAGGAAGGCGTGGTCAAAGCCCACATTGCCGGCTGCAAGCGCCTGCAGCAATTCAGTGGGGGATAGCTGTTGGTAGTCGTGGGTAGAGAGCGGAAGCATGCAATTATCTTTCGGGTGGCGGACGATGTTTGGACGGCTGAATGGTACGTCGTCCGCGATGGGGTCACGGCCCTTTCAGCCTAGCGCAGACTGCGCCGCGGAGGGTATGGGGCAGAGCCCAAGTGACGCAACTAAAACCCGCCGGATTGGGTTACCATCACTGCACTGCCGCAGTGATTCGGCGGAAATCGGCACACTAGTTATAATTGCCGGAGGAAGCTCCCGTACGGGAGTTTCCTCCGGGGTTGTCTCACTAGTCAGCAGGGTCGCCTGCGAAGCACGCCTTATTCGGCGCTTTCCGCGGATGCTTCCTTCTCGGGTTCAGGCTCCGCCGCTGGCTTTAGGTCTCCGCCCTCGCGCAGCACCTTCACCGGCACTTCCACCGTCACCTCACGGTGCAGTTTCACGGGCACGGTGTACTCGCCAAGCTGCTTGATGGGATGAACCAGAACGATCTTCTTCCGGTCGATGGTGAAGCCCTGCGCGGCCAATCCGTCGGCCACGTCTTTATTGGTGACGGAACCGAAGAGCTGGTCAGTCTCGCCCGCCTTTTGTGTAAAGGTGAGGGTCACTTTGCTTAGAAGCGCAGCAAGTTCCTGCGCCTCGCCTTGCAGAACAGCTTCGCGCCGCAGCCAGGCTTCGCGCTCCTGAGCAACGATCTTCTTATTGGACTCGGTAGCTGGAACGGCCAGCTTCCGCGGGATGAGAAAGTTGCGCGCGTAGCCTGGCGCAACCTTCACCACGTCACCGCGAATTCCGAGGTTATCCACTTCCTCGCGTAGAATTACTTCCATGGTGTGAATGCTCCTTTCCTAGGCTTCGCTCGCAAAGGGCAGCATCGCGATGTTGCGTGCACGCTTGATGGCGGTACGCAGACGGCGCTGGTCCTGGGCGCTGGCGCCACTGATGCGCCGGGGGATAATCTTGCCGCGCTCAGTAACAAAGCGCTTCAGCAGTTCGGTGTCTTTGTAGTCGATGTGGTCGATCTTCTCGGTATAGAGGAAGCACACTTTCTTCCGCCGGAAGTAGCGTTTGTTCCCTACCATCGCCTTGTCGCCGCCGGTGGGCCGGGAGGATGCGGAAATTGGTCGTCCGCCACGTGATTCAGCCATTGGTATATCTCCTTTTCGTCCTGGTTGGTGATGGTAGCGAGGCTATGCTTCCTCGCTTGCCTCGGATTCGCCTTCCTGCGGGCGACCGGGCGCCGGTGCAGCCACGGCCGCGGGTTCTTCCGTGCCGGGGAAGGCACGCGCCGGGGCGGGGGCTGACGGTGGCTTGGACTGGGCGCGGCGTTCGCGCATGCGCTGCTTCTTGGCCAGGCGCTTGCGCTCTTCATCCACACGCACGGTGATGTACTTGATCACCACGTCCGCCACACGCAGGCGACGTTCCAACTCGCGGATCAAGGTATTGGGAGCGGCAAAGACGATCAGCACATAGATGCCGTCGCCGTAGCCGCGCACGTCATAGGCAAGGCGGCGCTTGCCCCATTTGTCTGTCTTTTCGATGGTGCCGCCGTTCGAGCGGATCAGCTCCTCGATGCCTTGGACGAATGTGTCCACGTCTTCGTCAGCCGCATCCGGCTTAAGGACGAATAATTCCTCGTAAATCCTCATGGTTCCTCTTCATTTGATCCTCGGGCGCGACGATTAAATTTCGTCATGGCCTTTTCGGCGCCTTCGGAGAGTATGGCCTCTACTGCATCGGCTGTATAGTCGAGCAGTTCGGCCAGGTCTGCCAGTTGTGGCTTGCGAAACTTCCCAAGCACAAAACCAGCGGCATCCATTACGGGATGCCCAGGATGGATACCCATGCGCACCCGGACAAAATCCGAGTGGCCTAGACACCCAACAATCGACTTCATGCCGTTGTGGGTTCCCGCCGAGCCCTTCAACCGGATACGTAATCCGGTCCAGGGAAGGTCGAGATCGTCATACAGCACAATCAGCCGGTCTGGCCCCGCTTGTTGCGCGGCCAGCAGCGGCTTTACGGCGTTGCCGCTTAAGTTCATGTAGGTTTGGGGTTTGGCAAGCACCACTTTGTGGCCCTGCCAGTTCCCAAAACCCACCAGCGCGTTCGCGGTGCGCTGGGTAGCTCTTACCTGCAACCGTTCCGCGATGCGGTCAATGGCGTGGAAGCCCAGATTGTGAGGGGTGAGTTCGTACTGCGCGGTCGGATTGCCGAGCCCCACCACCACATAAGGTGCTTCGTTAGTCATCGCCACCCGGGACGGATCACAGCCATGGCCGGCCCTCGGAAGAGGGCCATGCCATTACTTCTTGGCCTTATCCTTCTCCGCCGCCGGAGCCTCTTCCTTTTCCGCCAGTGCCGAAGCGCGCGTTCCGGCAATCTGCGCCAGCACCTGGCTTGTACGGGTGAGCAGCCGCATGCCCTCTGGCAGCTTCAGTTCGCCCGCACGAATGGACGTGGCAAGCTGCAAGTGGGTGATGTCGACATCCAGTGCCTCAGGAATATCGCCGGGAAGGCATTCCACGGCAACGGAACGAACGACCGTATCAAGCGTACCGCCCTGATTCTTCACGCCGAACGGAACACCCTTATAGTGGACGGGCAGCTTCACGTTCACCTTCTTCGCGGGGTCGATCCGCTTGAAGTCGACGTGGAGGATGGTGTCGCGAATGGGGTCAAGCTGCCAGTCGACGATCATCGAAGGCTCCTTCTCGACGCCATCTACATCCAGTTCGATGATCGTGTTGTAGCCGTACTTGCTGCGGAAGATCTTCTCGATATCGCGAGGATTCACAGAAATCGCCAGCGGATCCTTGTTCGATCCGAAAAGGATTGCCGGCAGCTTGCCAGCCGCGCGCACGCGGTTATTCTCGTTCTTGCCGCGCCCAATACGGCGGGCGGCGGCCACAGGGACAGTGACGCTCACAGATTCTCCTTTTGCCCGGGTGCAGACGACCGGCCGGGACCGGGTTGGGGCGCCTTGGGTCGCAAGTCCGATTTCACGTGGGTTGCGTTGCCCTGCGCAGAATTTGTAATCTCACCCGGCATCGCCGCAGCTTACCAGGCAAAGCCTCTAACCCAACCCTTTTCCCGGGTGGGCACAGACTAGACGAACAGAATACTTACGCTCGTCGCCTCGTGGATCGACTGCACAGCTCTCGCCAGCAGTGAACCCACAGACAACGTCTTAATCTTGGCGCACTGCAGAGCCTTTCCGTGCAGCGGGATGGAATTGCAGAACACCACCTCAATGAGGCTTGAGCTCTGAATCCGGTCCACTGCCGGGCCGGATAGCACAGGGTGCGTGGCACAAGCCCGCACACTCGCTGCTCCATGCTCCAGAAGTGCTTCGGCGCCTTTCACCAGCGTGCCCGCCGTGTCGATGAGGTCATCAAACAGCAGGCAGTTCTTGCCGCGAACATTGCCGATCACGTTCATCACTTCCGCGACATTGGCCTCTTCCCGGCGCTTGTCGATGATCGCCAGCGGCGCGTTCAAGCGCTTGGCGAAGGCACGGGCGCGCTCCACACCACCGGCGTCCGGTGAGACCACGGTGAGGTCGTCAATTGCCTGCTGCTTGAAGTATTCAATGAATACCGGGGTAGCGAACAAGTGATCGACAGGGACGTCGAAGAAGCCCTGGATTTGCGCCGCGTGCAGGTCCAGCGTCAATAGCCGGTCTGCCCCGGCGGTCTCCAAGAGTTGGGCCACCAGTTTCGCGGAAATGGGCACACGCGGCTGGTCCTTGCGGTCCTGCCGGGCATACCCATAATAGGGTAACACGGCCGTAATCCGGTCCGCCGATGCCCGCTTCAAAGCGTCAATCATCAGCAGGATCTCAAGAAGGTGCGTATCGACGGGTGTCGAAGTGGGCTGTACCAGAAACACATCCGCGCCGCGCACGTTCTCGTGGATCTGTACATAGTTCTCACCATCGGAGAACTTTCGCACCGAAGCCAGGCCCAGGGGTACCCCCAGGTGGTCGCAGATTTCCTGCGCCAGCGGCACGTTGGCGTTGCCAGAGAAGATCTTCAGCCGGGGGAAGGGGTTGCTTAGCTGGTTGCTTGTGGAGGCCATAGTTGGGTGTGCGAAAACGATCCTAGGAGACGAAGCCAATCCCGTTGGTATCGGGAGCGGGATAACAACTGAAATCGATGTACGGAGCCCGCTTCAAACTGCTGCACTGCTGCCAGCGCGGATTCCCGAGACGGAAACAATCCGAATACGGAGGATCCGCTGCCGGACATCATCGCGTGGACCGCACCTGCCTCCAGAATGCGGCTTTTCCACACAGCAAGTTCCGGATGTTCGCGGAAGACCACCGGTTCGAAGTCGTTGCGCCCCAACTGGGAGCCATTCCAACGCGCCGCCACTTCCGATGGCGCCAGGAACTGTGCCGAAAACTCCCTCCTAAGTGTAGCAAAAGCTTCGTTTTCAGAAGGCATTTGCAGTACCGGCCGCTTTAGCTCCTTGTAGGCGGCAAGGGTGGAGACGGCAATCCCCGGAACAGCCAAAAGGCCGTGCATGGCAGGAAAGTCTGAAAGAGGACACAGTTCCTCGCCGCGGCCGATGCCAAGGGCGGCGCCACCCATCAGAAAAAACGGCACATCGCTGCCCAGCGTCCCTGCAATATCCAGCAGCCGGGCCGGCGAAACGGTTGCGCCGGTGAGGGCGGGCAAGGCCAGCAGCACGCTGGCCGCATTCGACGAGCCGCCGCCAAGGCCGCCACCCGCGGGAATCCGTTTCCGGATGGAAATCCGCAGCCGGCCCCGTAAATTGGCAAAGTCTGCGAAGCGCAGGGCCGCGCGATGGGCAATGTTTTCTTCCATCCGCACGGACAAACCGGGGCAGGAGGTTACAACATGCAGTTCGCCGCCGGGCTGCCACCGCATTTCTACGGTGTCTGCCAGGGAGATGGTGTGAAAAAGGGTGCGGATCTCATGAAAACCGTCGCTGCGACGCCAAAGCACGCGCAGGTCGAGGTTCACCTTGGCGAAGGAGTTCACACTCACATGGCGATCAGTGGCACTCATGGATGATGGCTCCCCGTGGAGAATGCGACGGCCGCCGCATGCCCGCATTAGTAGTGAATGAGCGAAAACACCGGTGCGGTGACACCTGCCAGTTTGTCCCGTCCGTTCAGGACGTCAAGTTCAATCACAAACGCGAGGCCCATCAGGTCGCCGCCCAGCCTTTGCACCAGCGAGGAAACCGCCGCGGCGGTGCCACCGGTGGCCAGCACGTCGTCCACAATCAGCACCTTCTGACCCGGCTGGATGGCATCCTGATGGATCTCCAGCCGGTCTGTTCCATACTCCAGGGCGTACTCCACTGATTCCACCGCGGCAGGCAACTTCTTGGGCTTGCGAACAGGAACAAAGCCAGCACCCAGCGCATAGGCCAATGCGGGCGCAAAGATGAAGCCGCGGGCTTCAATTCCCAGCACCACATCAATGTGCTGCCCCAGGTAGTTTTGCCGCAGTTCATCAATCACACCCGCAAGGCCGCGTGAATCCTTTAGCAGTGTGGTGATGTCGTAGAAATTGATACCCGGCTTGGGGAAGTCCGGCACTTCGCGTATGAGAGATTTCAGTTCGAGCATGAGTTCTTAGTGTACTCACCCGCAGGCGTACGCTGCCGGGCTCCCAAGTTGAGGAGGCTAAACCCTCACGCGAAACGCATGATAGTCGCTTACCGGCGCCTCTTCCTGATGCACGCCAGCAACATAGGCGAGGCGCGGCCCCTGCTGCAGATGCCCCGCCAACTCGTCAATCAACGCGGACTTGCCGGCCGCCACCACCTCTACGGTGCCATCCGAGAGGTTCTTCGCGTACCCCCGCAGGCCTAAGCGCTGCGCGTGCTTCTCCACAAAAAAGCGGAAGCCCACGCCCTGGACGCGCCCCCGAACCACGAAACGCTTTGCGATCTCGTCCGGTTGATGCATGCTGAAACATCCATTGTGGCCGAAAGTGCTGGCCAAAGGCAAAAAGGACACGGGGCTGCCAGTTAATAGGGGCGGGCCGGCCTGTACGACTGCGGCGATTTCCCCCAACAGCACCGAGAGGTGGTGCCGAACGGATGGCCTGAATTGTGGTGCTGCGTCTCTCAGAATCGCGAACCCGTTGCGATATAAGTACTTAATCGTCCAGCATAGTATAAGAAAAATTGATCTAACCCATGGTTTTGACTGATGAGATAACCCCACGGTAAACTGAAACTTTGTGTTCATGGAGGGGACGGATGGCCAGCATCGCCAGACAACAGCCTGCCTACGAGACCCCCTCTCGGGAGGACTCTTCCCGGGAGCTTCCCGGTCCGCTTCGGGGCGTGTCTGTTGAGGACCTGAAAGCCGCACTCCGCACCATGTTGCTATCCCGTGCGATTGACGACCGGGAAATCCTCATGAAGCGGCAGCAGAAGATCCACTTTCAGATTAGCGCCGCCGGTCATGAAGCCATCCAAACCGCGGCGGGAATGGCCTTGCGGCCGGGATTCGACTGGTTCTTTCCCTACTATCGCGACCGCGCCAGTTCCACCGCCATGGGCTGGAGCGCCCGGGCTCAGCTACTTCAGGGCGTGGGCGCCAGGACGGATACAGCGTCGGGTGGGCGCCAGATGCCGTCACATTGGAGCAGCCCGGAACTGCACATCGTGAGTTCGTCCTCCCCTACCGGTTCGCATTATCTGCATGCCATCGGGTGCGCGGATGCTTCGCTTCGCCTGCATCCGGAGCGCGACGAAGTGACGCTGGTTTCCACTGGCGAGGGGGCAACCAGCCAGGGCGAGTTTTGGGAGTCGCTGAATATCGCCTGTTTGAACAAGCTCCCGTTGGTGTATCTAATCCAGGACAACCAGTACGCGATTTCGGTGCCGGTGGAGGCCCAGACCGCGGGCGGCAGCATCTCACAACTAGTACAAAGCTTCCCGGATCTGCACATCCTTGAGGTGGACGGCACGGATTTCATTGCCAGCTACCTGGCCATGCAGGAGGCGGTGCAATACTGCCGCGAACGGCGAGGGCCGGCCTTCGTGCACGCCCACGTCACACGCCCTTACTCGCACTCGCTTTCCGACGACGAACGCCACTACAAGAGCGAGGAGGAACGCGAGCGCGAGGCGCTACGCGACCCTCTCGGCCGCATGGCGGACACGATGATCGCAGCCGGCATCCACACCGCCGAGGAAATTGACCAACTTCGCCATGACACTGAGCGCGAGGTGGCAAGGCTCGAAATGGAAGTGCTGGCCGAGCCACAGCCAGACCCCGCTGGCGTGCTCGAGTTCCTCTACTCCCCCACCGTGGACCCCTGCTCCCCGGCGTTCGACGTGGCGACTGGCGCCTCGTCAAGCAGCGACAACAGCGCGGAGGGCTATGGCGGTGGCGAGCCCCGCACCATGCTGGATGCCATCAACCTCACGCTGCATGAGGAGATGCGGCATAACCCGCACATGGTGGTCTTCGGGGAGGATGTGGCTGATTGCAGCCGCAGCCAGCACTTGCCGAACGTGAAGGGCAAGGGTGGCGTATTCAAGGTGACTCTGGGCTTGCAGCGCGAGTTTGGGGACAGCCGTTGTTTCAACTCCACGCTTGCAGAGGCGGCAATCGTCGGGCGGGCGCTAGGCATGGCCCTGCGCGGAATGAAGCCTGTGGTGGAAATCCAGTTCTTCGACTACATCTGGCCCGCGATGATGCAGATCCGCGATGAGCTGGCGACTCTGCGCTGGCGCTCTTATAACGGTTTCTCGTGCCCCATCGTCATCCGCGTGCCAATTGGCGGCTATCTGAACGGTGGCTCAATCTACCACAGCCAGAGCGGCGAGGTGGCGTTCACACATATTCCGGGCATCCGCGTGGTGTTCCCCTCGAATGCCAGCGATGCCTGCGGCTTGTTGCGGACAGCCATCCGCTGCGACGACCCCGTGCTGTTCCTCGAACACAAAAGGCTTTACCGCGAGCCCTACAACCGCGCGCCGCATCCAGGCCCGAACTACACCATTCCGTTTGGCAAGGCCAGTATTGCCAAAGAGGGCCGCACGATTACCGTGCTCACGTATGGTGCGCTAGTACACAAGGCAATCCAGGCTGCCGCCGAGATTGAAAAGGACGACCCGAAACAGAGCGTCGAGGTGATTGACCTGCGTTCGCTTTCGCCATACGACTGGAATGCCATCCGGCAAAGTGTGGAAAAGACCAACCGGGTGCTGGTGGCGCATGAGGACACGTTGAGCTGGGGCTATGGAGCGGAGATCTCGGCCCGTATCGCCGACGAGTTGTTCCACCGGCTTGACGCTCCGGTGGGGCGTGTGGCGGCCAAGGACGTGTGGGTGGCGTACAACCCAATGCTCGAGAACACGATTCTGCCGCAGACGCACGACCTCACGCGCGAGATGCGGCGACTCCTGGCGTTCTAGAACGTGAAGTCCTGGTGTCTCGCGTGAAGTGAGATTCGGCGGAGTTCCAGAGCGCGCACCTCTGGGCGGATCGCGCGTAGCTCGGAAGTTGGAGCCAGCATTCGAACCGCCGATTATCCACCGGGGATTGCTGCAGGTTCAATCTAGCGGCCACCGCTCATCACAGCCACGTGAGGGCTCATTCGAATGGGCAGACTTGGGGCATCCGCTGAGGCCGGGAAAAATCTCACGTAAAATCTAAAAAGTGGTGAATCTCCCGATTTTTCCCGCCACCGGTCGAAAAGCCCACGAGAAACGCGTCTTCCAGAGCGAGGTGCTCGATGAATTGCGCAAGGTCGTCGGCGTAGTGGTCCATGTCGTTGCCATCCCATGGCTGACTTGAGCGGCCGTGGCCCCGACGGTCATGGGTGATGACGCGGAACCCGTTGGAGGCCAGATGGAATGGCTGCGACTCCCAGCTGTGCGCGTTGAGAGGCCACACGTGGCTGAGGACCACGGGTCGGCCACTGCCCCAGTCCTTGAAATGGATCGCCGTTCCGTCCTTCGTGGTTATTGTGCTCATCTTCGATGCTCCTTTTCACAGGTTGTCGGCCGACGCCCCAGTCACGAGCCCTAATTCCTCACCACCACCCTGGCGGTTTCCTGTGCGGCCTGCCCGATGGTGTTAGCAACGACTGTGGCCTATGCGATGAAGAGGGAGTGGTCGGCGTCTGGGCGTTTGCGAAAGCCGCCATACTCGCGAGCGCGGCCGCGGTCAGCATCTTTCCAAGTGCAGTCATGTACAGGTCCTTTCTGGATACGGTGAATCGCGATCAGCTCCTAAGCTCGACGCGACAGCTTCGCGCAGGATCCGGGTTCGTCAGGCAGTAGGAACCGTTCCGCCGTCGATCACGTACTCGGTGCCCGTGATGGAACCCGCGCGCGGAGATGCCACAAACGCGATGAGGTCTGCGACTTCTCGCGGCTTGGCAGGTCGTCCAAGCGGAATGCCGCCGAGCGACCGCATGATCATCTGCTTGCCGCCCTCGTAGTCGGTGCCCGCCTCGTCCGCGAGCCGCTCGGCCAACGCGACGGCCGCCTCCGTCTCGACCCAGCCCGGAGAGACGCGAACCACCCGGACGCCCTTGGGGCTCACTTCCTTCGAGAGCGCCTTGCTGTAGGTGGACAGAGCCGCCTTCGCGGCGGCGTACGCCATGGTGGATTCCGGAAGCGGGAGTTGATGCTGGATCGAGGTGACGTGCACGATGACACCGGCGTGTTGCGTGAGCATCGACGGCAGCAGTGCGCGATCGAGGCGAACGGCGGGCATCAGGTTCAGATCCAGTTCCTTCGCCCACGTCTCGTCGTCGAGCGCGGCGAAGCCGCCGGCCGGTGCGCTCGACCCGCCGAGGACATCCACGAGGATATCGATCCCGCCCAGACGGTCGAGGACTCCCTGTGCGACGGTCGCGCATCCCGCGGCCGTCGTAATGTCCGCGGCGATGTAGTGCACGCCGCTGCGTGCTTCAGAGGGAATCGCGCGTGCCGTGGCGACGACGATCGCACCGGCCTTCTGCAGCGCATCGACGACGGCCGCACCAACGCCCTTGGTGCCGGCGGTGACGAGCGCGCGGCGACCGGTCAGTTCGAGATCGAAGCTCATGGCGCGACCTCGAGCCGGGCAACCTTTCCAGTCAGGAAATGGATCATCAGCGTGTCCTCTCTAGAACCCGATTCGCAGTGTGGTGATCTTCCCCTCGGCGACCGTGAACTCATGGGTCATCACCAGAGGATCGGGTAATCCCGTTCGATCGAACGCTCCGTCAACCTTGACACTGACGCCGGTTCGTCCCGCGCGCTCGGTGACGTCCAGGACGTCGAAGTGCACCAGCGCCCCGAAGATGTCGGCGCTGGCCCATGCCGTGATCGCGTCGAGACCGCGCAGCTCGCGATCCACATCGACCACCACCGCATCGTCAGCGAAGCTCGCCGCGAAATCCGCCTTGGCGCCGCCGTTGACCGCCCTCAGGTAACTGGCGACCGGCCAGGGCAGATTGAATTCCTTCGTGAACTGCTCTTGCTCAGTCATGGTTCACCATCCTTTCTGACCCTCACATTAGCAGGGTGTCATTTCAGACGTCCAAGATATTGTTTCTATCAGACTGATCGCGATAAGGTATCGGAGTGGAACTTCGTCATCTTCGCTACTTCGTCGCGGTTGGAGAAGAGGAACACTTCGGCCGCGGCGCCAAACGCCTGAGAGTGGCTCAACCGGCGCTGTCGCGACAGATTCAGGATCTCGAACGCGAGATCGGTTTCAAGCTGTTCGATCGCCTCAGTCGCGGCGTGAAGCTCAGTGCGGCAGGCAGGTTGTTTCTTGAGGAAACGCGGCGAATTCTCCACCAGCTAAACGAGGCGACCGAGCGCGCGCAGCGTGTAGCGCGCGGCCAATCGGGGACGCTGCGGGTCGGGTTCACCGAGAACGTCTCATGGCGGGGGGCGGTCCCCGAGGCCCTCCGTCTCTTCCGTGATCGCTATCCCGACGCGGAACTGCATCTGAACCCTCTGCCGAGTCTGGAGCAACTCGAGGCCGTTCGATCGAGCCGGCTGGATGCCGGGTTCCTGTTGAACCCGCCGAGGTCAGATCGGGAGTTGGATCAATTGCCGGTCGCCCTGCACAGCCTCGCATTGGCGGCTCCAGCCGCGCACCCGCTCTGTAAGGTCAAGAACCTCCGGCTGCGCGACATGGCGGACGCGCGTTTCATCTGGTTTCCGAGGCGCGAGAGCGCGGCATTCTACGACCGCTTGATGTATGAGTGCATCCGTGGCGGCCTGAAATCACCTCGAATCGTTCAGGAAGCGTCGAACGAAGCGACGATCCTGACACTCGTCGCTCAAGGCATAGGCGTAGGTTTCGTCCTGGAAACCGCCCGCTGGCGATGTCCGGACGACGTGGCGATCTTGAAAGTCGCCGATCTCAGGCTGTCGCTGCCATTGGCTCTCGTCTGGAGAAAGGACAACCTGTCGCCGCTGCTCGCCAAGTTTGTGACCGACTTGGGAAGTTTGGTGAAGCGGAAACCAGAACGATCCCCCGTCAAGCTGCCTTCTGGGTCGTGAGACATCGCAGCGTCTCGGCCACGCCGGATGGCCGAGGTAGTTACGGAAATCGTCCCGAACACCCAGCCAGCTAACCCATTCTAAGACCTAGACTTCCGCCCTCGGCCGTCCGCCGTCTCCAAACGTCTTCACGCTCGGAGTCGACTGGACGCGCTACTTTCGCCAATGCCACGTCGGAGAGCCCGTACTCATGTGCGACGGTTCGCATCGGCTTGGTCCAAATCAGATCGTAGAGTTTCTCCCGATCCCACACGATTGTCGTGGAAGGCATTGCAACCTTAGATGAGCATACCTGCCTCTCGCTACGCGTGCGACTCTGGCTGGCGCTGACCGCGCCATAGACTCGAATATGTAGCTGTTGACTGGCACCGAACAAGGCAGCATAATGGTTCAGGATAATTGAACTATTATGCAAAGCGCTGAACGTCACCGCGAACTCTTCGATGTCGCTCAACAGCAAGGCGGCTACTTCACGGCAAAACAGGCCGCTCGGCTTGGCTATACGGCGAACAAGCGAAACTACCACGTAGGTGTGGGGAACTGGGTTCGAGAGCACCGCGGCATTTATCGGCTGGCTCTGTTTCCCGCTCCAGATCGGCCGGATCTGATCCTTTGGTGGCTGTGGTCCCGCGGACGAGATGACCGCCCAGTTGGCGTGTTCAGCCATCGGACGGCGCTCAGTCTCCACGATCTCACCGACGTGAATCCATCCAAGATCGATCTCACCGTTACGCCAACGTTTCGAAAGGGTTCCGCGATCCCGGCAGTTCTGCATCTTCACTACGCAGTAGTGCCGGATTCCGACCGGGAGGTCATCGCTGGTGTGCCCGTAACCATTGCCCTCCGAGCCATCGTCGACGTGTGGGTCGAAGGGACAATGCCGAAGCCCGCTCTTCAAACAGCATTTGCTGAAGCGATGCGTCGAGGTACGATCACGAAACGCCAAGTCGATCACGCACGCAAGCAACCGGACGTGGCGGAGATCGTAACCGAACTCGATGGACGCAAGCGATGACCCGTGCTCGCCAGTACAGCTCAGGCCCAGCCCTCCGCACGGCACTCGAGGAGCGCCTCAAGAAGATCTCCCGCGACGAGGCCGTCGATCTCCAGCGCCTGCGCCGGCAAGTCGCATTCGATCGCTTCCTCATACGCCTGTTTGCCGGCCACCGATCCGATTGGGTCCTGAAACGCGGCTACGCCATGGAACTCCGGTTCCAGACGGCGCGAGCGACGAGGGACCTTGACTTCACCGTCCGCAGCAAGCCCGGCGGCGCGGGCGACATGATCCTGGCGCTACTGCAAGACGTCGGAGCCATCGATGCGGGTGATCAGTTGACCTTTCGTGTCGGCGAGGCCGGTATGGGTCTCGATGGAGCTCTGTAAGGCGGCGCGCGCTACCCGGTTGAGGCAATGATGGCCGGGCGCACCTTCGTGAAGTTCCACCTGGACGTCGGCATTGGCGACGTGATCGTAGATCCCCCAGATACTGTTCCGACGCGCGATTGGCTAGGCTTCGCGGGGCTGGGCGCTCCTTTGATCCCTGTGAGCCACAGTGAGCAGCAATTCGCGGAGAAGATCCACGCCTATACGCTTCCGCGTGACGGCTCCCCGAACAGCCGCGTGCGTGACCTCGTCGATCTCGCGCTCCTCGTCCGGTCCGGGATCATGGACACAGGGCGTGTAGCCGAGGCAATCAGGAGGACGTTCGCCAGGCGCGGTACACACGATCTTCCCGCTGATCTGGCGCCACCACCGGAAAACTGGGCCGCGCCCTTCGTGGCCATGGCAGAGGAGTGCTCCCTTGGAATTGACGCCGCGACGGCTTTCCAGGAGGTTGCCGCCTATCTGAGCGACGTCCGTCGGCCGACCCAGTGAGAGCGTGCGAGCCGGCTCACCCGCAATGGGATTTTCTGGATGTCAAATAGCTCCGGTTCGGTTCGTCGCCAGAACCCAGGTCGCCTCACGCAGTGAAACCAATCACTTACCCTGCCCCCGGCTTGGTTCTCCAGAGACGCCATGGGTCGATCGAGCCCGAGAATACCCGTCTGCCGATTATGGCGACTTGGGCCAACGACCACGATTTTGCCCTACGGAGCCACTCCCCCGCCCGTACGGATTTCTTTCCCCCACTGGTTAACGGCAGCGGTCGACGTGTGCCTGCGTGGTCTACGCGGCGAGGGCATGCAGCTTTCTTGGACGGCCACGCTTGCTTGGGCGGAGATGCTGCTGCGTTTTGGCTTCGAGTTCCGCAATAAAGTCTGGCGTACCGAAGGGGCGACGGTTGCGGGTGGCTTCGCGGAGGCGGTCGAGGTCCCCCGATTGGGCGAAACCCAGGGCGAGCACTTCCTGCCATTTCTGGCTGGGGTAGCGAGCGCTCCACTGGGCGGTGTCGAGCCAGGCAGGCGGGGATTCCAGGCCGCAGTGGGTGCGGGCGCTGGACCACGGATAGTCGACGGGACTGGCGGTGATTTCGGCGCGGACCGGATTCAGTTCGACGTAGAGCATTGCCTGGGCGAGGTGCGCAGGGTCGAGCGGGCAGGAGTAGAAACGGTTCTGCCAGAGGTGCCCGGCTTTGCCTTGCTTGATGTGGAGCCAGCGGGAGAAGTCATTGTGCGTGCGGCCGATGGCGCGGGCGACGGAATTGGGGCGCTGGGGAACGACAATCAGGTGGACGTGATTCGTCATGAGGCAGAAGCCGAGGATTTGGGGGTCGAAGTCAGCGGAATAGCGGGCGAGCAGGTTCAGGTAGATCGCTCTATCTTGTTCGGAGAAAAAGACGTTCTGGCGATAATTGCCGCGCTGGGTGACATGGTGCGGGCAGCCGGTTACGACGAGACGCTTGGTTCTGGACATCCGTGGAGATAGTCCGCTGAGGCCGGGAAGAATCTCACGTAAAATCTAAATAGTGGTGGCTGGTCCGATTTCCAGCACCGCCTGATTTCCAGCACCGCCTTGGAAAGCCGTTTCGCGATGGAGATCAGGGGATAATGTCACCGGAATTCCAGGTGCGGATTTCTGGCGGGATACAGAGGGCAAAATGAGCAATATCATACGCGCGATGATCGCATTGCCGCTGATTATCCTGGCGGCCTTGGCGGAGGATTCCTCTCTCATCTCTCCGCGGGAGATCCCTTCCGTACTCAGTGCGGGCGATCATGTTCGCATTGGAACTAATACGAAGAAGATCGTAGACGGAATCGTTGCTGACGTCACGGTGGAGCAGATGTCGGTGCGACAGGATAACCAGATTACGGAGATCCCCCTTGCCGACATTGACTGGTTCCGAGTACGTACCAGCGAGGGGAACAAGAGAACTTGGTTACCCCTTGTTCTCTGTTCGGTGATTGGCACCACTGCCCTTGTGGCGGCGGGCGCAACCGAAGAGCGGAAGTCCACCTATCTCCCCCTGGCCGGCGCCCTGACGGTCGGTGTGGGCGTCGGCGGTTACTATGCGGGAAGATCGATGGACGACAACGAGAAAACGTATCGTCTTAGAAAGGAGGCCCAGACTGGGCCGATTTCCTAGCAGAATACTCGTCGCAGATTGGCTCCTATGCTCCGGCCGGCGTTGCGGCGCGCTCGCGACCTTCAGTGTGTCGTTAGGCCTATACGGGCATGGACCCCAAGCCCGAAAATGCCTTCGCATTATGTTGGGTGGTGTCGCCGCATGTTTGACCGCTGACGCGGTCCGCCGCCGTTTTCCGCGATTCCAGCCGGATGAACCGGCTGGCTATTCACTCAGCCCGCTGACGCGGACTCGCACCGTCGCCCATCCTGGTTCGACCCAAAGGGCGGGCCAGGATGTTGGCTTGGCCCAGGCAGACGAAACCGGGGGCCAGGCCTGGGAAGGCTACTTCGGCGGGTGGCCGCCGATGGTGGCGGAGAAGGGCGGGGTTGCGTGGGGCGGCAAAGGAAGTATGGGTGGCGTACAACCCCATGCCCGTTCACGCGCTTCTGCTCCTGCATCGGCCGACGGGCTTTCGACAAGTCTAAAGAAGCCGTAATCTCCTTGTTGAGATCAAAGGACGATCCAAGCAAGCATCCAGTTTGCGTGCTTGCATGCAGCACTCCATCCCTCGCAGATCACGGTCCTGCGATGCGCCTGTCCAACTATAGAAGCGGCAGCCGCAGTAGTGCTTCGCATCCCCGTGCGCCATCCGTGCGATTCGCCAGGCTCAGGCTGCCGCCGTGGGCTTCCGCGATCTGCCGGCAAAGCACGAGTCCGATGCCTGAACCTCCAGGCTTCGTCGTAAAGAATGGAACAAAGAGGTTGTCCGGATTGGCAATGCCCAGTCCTTCATCCAGAATGCAAAGCGCTGCGCTCTCGGCTTCTACCTCCCAGCGAATGCGCACCTCACCGCCAGTTTCAAGCGAGGCGTCCACGGCGTTTCGAATGAGGTTGATAAGCACCTGCTCCAGTTGGTCGCCATCCGCCCTCAGTTCCAGTGGAGGCCCCTCTTCCACAATCACTTGAAGGCGCGTATCCAGCGTCGCGATCCTTCTCACCAGTTGGGGCAGATCGAGCGGCGCCAGCACGGGCGGAGGCAGTTTGGCCAGACGCGCGTAATGGCTCATAAAGCGGCTCAGACTGTCGGCACGGGAAGAGATGATCTCAAGTCCCCTAAGGGCATCCTCTTCCCAGTCGCTCGGCCGGGGTTCGCGCCGCACCAGGGTTTGTACGCTGCCGGCAATGGACTTAATGGGAGCCAGTGAGTTGTTTAGCTCGTGCCCCAGCACGCGCACCAGTCGCTTCCAGGTTGCAATCTCTTCTTCCCGAAGAGCGCGGGTGAGATCCTGGATCGCCACCAGATGATGCGGCATTCCCTCTTCACGAAACACCGTGGTGCTGACACCCCAGCGACCGTTGCTGGCAGGAAAGCGGAGGTCCAGCGTGCGATCGCCCAGTCCCTCCAGGCAGGGGGATAAGCCAAGGGTGTCCGCCTTTTGCCCGAGCAGGGAGACTTCGTCGCCACCCAGCAATTGCTGTCCCGCGCGGTTCACGAAGCGCAGCCGGCCCGAGGGGTCGAAGGTGAAAATGGCCACCTCGATCACCTCCATCACGCGCCTCAGCAGCGCCGTAGCTTCTACTGCTCCCAACCGCTGGGAGTGCAGAAGATCAGCCAGTTGGTTCACCTCGGCCATCACTTCGCCCAAGGCATCGTCCGGCTTCAAGGCGCGGCCGCGCATGGAGAAATCGCCTTCACGCAGGCCGCCCAGAATGTTGGAAAGCGTCTGGAGGGAACGTACCACCCGGTCTCGCGCTGCCAGCGAAATCAGCAGCCAGGGCAGCAATAACAGCAGGAAGACCGTGAAGCGCACATGCGGCGGCTGCTGCCACTGCCACAGGAAGGCCAGGCTCACCAGAATGCCGGGCAATCCGCCCAGCAGCACCAGCAACGTGAAGCGGTCCTCGTAGCCCAGCCGCGGCCGCCGCGCAACAGCCTGCACAGGATGACCTTGAGGGCGGGACGCCGCTTCCTGGCTCATAGGTTGTATCTTTGCAGTCTTCGATACAAAGCGCTACGGCTAAGTCCCAGTGCATCGGCCGTCTTACTCACATTGCCGTCAAAACGGGAGAGCGCCTTCTCAATCAGCAGCTTCTCCATTTCCTCGAGGCTCAGGTCATCGAGGCGCGGCCCGTCTCCCTGGCGCACCTGCAAGAAAAGGTCTTCTTCCCGAATTTCGTGGCCGGTGCTCATCAGCACAGCCCGCTCCATGGTGTGTTCCAGTTCACGTACATTGCCCGGCCAGTTGTGGCGCATCAGTACCTGCATCGAGCAACGGCTGAATCCGCGGATCTCCTTACGATACTTCTCCGCGTTGCGGGACAAGAACTGCGCAGCCAGCAGAGGGATATCCTCGCGACGATCGCGCAGCGGCGGAATGACAATCTCAATGGTGTTCAGCCGGTAGAGCAGGTCTTCGCGAAAGCGGCCTGTTTCCACCTCCTCACGCAGGTTGGCATTTGTGGCGGAGAGGATGCGCACATTCACCTGGTGGGTCTTCGAGGAGCCAACGCGCTCGAACTCACCGGTTTCCAGCACTCGTAGCAGCTTTGCCTGCTGCCCCAATGGCACATTGGCAATCTCGTCCAGGAATAGCGTACCGCCATCGGCCAGTTCAAAGCGGCCCACGCGATCGCTCTTGGCATCGGTGTAGGCGCCCTTGGTGTGGCCGAATAGTTCGCTTTCGAATACGCCTTCAGACAACCCGCCGGTATTCACTGTCACCAGCGGACGAGCCGCCCTTGACGACACACGATGAATGGCGCGCGCCACCACACCTTTGCCGCTGCCGTGCTCGCCCGTAACCAGTACATTCGCATCGGATGGACCCACGCGCGCAATCATGCGCAGGACAGGCTGCATGGCGGGTGATTCGGCAACGACGTCGTGCAGGGTTTCGGCCCGCAGCATTTCATTCTCCGCTTGCAGGCGGTCCACTTTGCGCAGGCTGCTGCCCAGCTCGAGTTGCGTGCGTACCGTGGCTAGCAGGCGGGCGTTGTCCCAAGGCTTCTGGACAAAATCGCGCGCACCTTGGCGCATCGCCTCCACGGCCAGGTCCACGCTGCCCCAGGCAGTCATCACGATCACCGGCAGATTCTCATCGCGGCGGCGCACCTCGGCAAGCAGGTCAAGGCCTTCTTTGCCGGAGGTTGTGTCCCTGGCGTAGTTGAGGTCAAGTATGGCGGCGTCAAAGTCTTTGGAATCCAGAAGGGCGAGCACGGCCGAGGGAGACCCCGCGGTCTCTATTCGGTAACCCTCGCCCTTCAGCAAAAACCGCAACGCTTCTAGAACGTCCGGCTGGTCGTCGGCAATCAAAATGGTAAGCATAACCCCGGGAAGCGAACAGAGTCTCAGAGTTCAGTCTCTTGGATCAATACGCGCAAGTACAGCAATCGTTAGCGGCGCGCGAAAACTATTTGACCCTCGGCTTGCTGACCCTGGACTTCCTTCCGGATTCATGCGAACCATTTTCCTAGATTGCTGCCTTTTCGATGCGGATGCCGCCATTCACCGTGCTCAGTTTAAGCAATGGACCACCGGAGCCGATGCGCCCCTGCAGTTTGCGGCGGCTCATCGTTCCTTGAATCGTGATGGGAAAGTCCGTTTCAATCTTGCCATTCACCGTGGCCATCTCCACCTGCGCATTCACAGCGGCCCCCATCGATACTACGATACGACCGTTCACCGTGCTGAAGGTGGAGTTCTGGTCAAGCTTCCCGATTTTCGCCTCCACTTTGCCATTCACCGTCTTGGCCTGGGCGCGGCCGGCTGTTTCGACGTTGACGTCACCGTTCACGGTATTTGCTTCCACATCCGCCTTCAGCCCACGAACGGAAATGGCGCCATTCACCGTCTTTGCCGCCAGGTTGGCGAGAGCCGGCATCTGGATGCTGTACTGCACGCGCACATCGCTATTCTTCCCGTTTGAGCCACGACTCTTGTTGGTATCGCGGCATCCGGAAGGAAAGCTGCCATCGCTGCGCCGGTAGAGGGTGCACACCACGATGCCGCCCGATTCTTGTTCCACCTTGATCTCGACGTCGTTGATGGAGCCGCGCCGGACGGTCTTTTCCGCGCGCACGTTCACTGCGTTGCCCACAGCGGGCGTCACGTCGATGCCGCCATTGATGTCTAGTACTTCCAGACGCTGGCCGTTGGGCAGCGTGCCCGACCAGGTAAATACATCAGATTGCGCGGAGGCAGGCACCAGCAGCGCGAGCGCCGCGGCGAAGCACACCAAGGCAGAAAGAGAACGTCGGTTTAGCATCAGGCATCTCCTTGCGGAAGCGGCGGTGGGATGTGTGTTTTCGCCGCCTCTCGCAAGGACTACGGGGTTTAGCCGGAATGGTTCCAAAAAACGCCTCATTTCCGCCGTCCTCATTGCTTACGCAGTGACTGGACGTGCCTCAACGCGTTCTTCGCCGGCTATCCAGCCGTCCGCCAGACGCACGATTCGGTCACCGTAGGAGGCGTTCTCGTCGGAATGGGTGACTTGAATGACAGTCGTTCCGAG
>JAHCHD010000081.1 GCA_026129915.1 Bryobacterales bacterium | reverse complement strand
GGTTTGATGTCACGGTGCACAACTCCGCGCCCGTGGACATATTCAACTGCCCTTGCCGTCTGAAGTGCGATATGCAGCTTTTCAACCAAGGAAAGGGGTCTGCCATCGCCGATCAATTTCCTCAGGCTTTGGCCGTGGAGGAACTCCATCACCAGATACGGAAGGCCTTCCTCCTGGCCAAAGTCATACACGCTGATGACATTCTCGTGGATTAGGCTGGCCGCAACTTTGGCTTCATTCAGGAAGCGTATTCTAGCGTCTGGATCCGCACCGTATGCATTCAAAAGGATTTTCACGGCTACGGTGCGACCGAGAACAGTATCAACGGCACGGTAGACATGTGACATACCGCCGCCAAGAAACTCAACCAATTCATACTTACCCAGAAGTTTCGGCAGATCCGCCCCAACCGGTTCCATGTTCACCTCAGCCGACCCAGACGGCAGATGACTTTCCCCCATTCTAGTTCCAATTTCGTCCAAAACTACCAGCAATTTTCAAGTAGAAGACCGAATTCTTTGTGACAGCATTCACCCGCCATATTGCATCTTCACAATTCTCGGGCAGCTGTTATCAGCTGGGGAATTCTGAATGTTTACATCCTGCCCAGCAAGAGGCGTGGCTCCGTACGGGGATTCGGGTGGAGTGGGACGAAATGAAGTCGCGACGATCGCAAAGATAACCATCCCGGGTTGGTGGTAGATTCCAGGCGTGCTTTTCCGATGTGTCCTCCTCATCCGGATAAGTCCGCCTGGTAAGGCGCAGCCTTCACCAATCTGCGCGGTAGCGCGACTGTGACAAAATAAGGTTGAATTCACTTACTGGAGGCGCCAATGACGCTGCGTTCTTTTTTCCGTCGGATCGCCATCGTTCCGCTGGTTGTGGTTGGTATCGCACTGCTGTTTGCATCTCCGGCAGAAGCTGCGGAGAAACGCATGAAGCTTGCCCACAATGTTTTCTTTTCACTGAAAGATGTATCGCCTGCCGCCCAGGAACGGCTGGTGGCCGCCTGCCACCGCTACTTGAAGAACCAGCAGGGCGTGGTGTTTTTTGCTGCCGGCACCCTGGCCCAGGAATTCGCCCGCGAGGTGAATGACCGCGACTTTCAGGTGGGTCTCCATGTGGTTTTCGCCAGCAAGGCCGACCATGATCGCTACCAGGATCACCCAGAGCATCTGAAGTTCATCGAGGAGCAGAAGGAGAACTGGGCGAAGGTGCGCGTGTTCGACAGCTACGTCGAATAGTGCCCGTCTCACGCCCGACAGGAGTCGCCCTATGTGCCTTGCCATCCCCGGACAAGTGCTGGATGTCTATGAGGCCAACGGTGCGCGCATGGGACGTGTGGATTTCGGCGGCATCACGAAGGAAGTGTGCCTTACCTTCGTGCCGGAAGCAATGGTAGGTGATTACGCGATTGTGCATGCGGGCTTTGCGCTCTCCCGCGTGGACGAACGGTCCGCGCTCGAATCCCTGGCCACTTTTCGTGAGCTTGGCCTGATTGAAGAGGAACTGGGAATCACCCAGCCGTCGGAGGAGACCGCTGGGGAAGCCGATACGCCGTGAAGTACCTCGACGAGTTTCGCGACAGCGCCGCCGCGCGCGGTTTGCTAAAGGAAATCCGGCGCGCGGTTACCCGCCCCTGGGCGCTGATGGAAGTGTGCGGCGGCCAGACCCATTCCATCCTGCGTCATGGGATCGACCAGCTTCTCCCCGAGGGCGTGGAACTCATCCACGGTCCGGGGTGCCCGGTATGCGTGACGCCGCTGGAGATGATCGATCAGGCCCTGGCCATTGCCGCCCGGCCCGAAGTGATTTTCTGCTCTTTCGGTGACATGCTGCGGGTGCCCGGCTCCCATGGCGACCTGTTTCAGGTGCGCAGCCAGGGAGGCGACGTGCGGGTAGTGTACTCGCCGCTCGATGCCATGCAACTGGCGCAGACGCATCCTTCCAGACAAGTGGTGTTCTTCGCGATTGGCTTTGAGACCACCGCGCCGGCAAACGCAATGGCCGTCTATCTGGCCCGTCAGCAGGGGCTGCAAAACTTTTCGATGCTGGTAAGCCACGTGCTGGCGCCGCCCGCGATGGAGGCCATCCTGCGGGCTCCGGGCAACCGCGTGCAAGCGTTTCTGGCCGCGGGTCATGTATGCAGTGTGATGGGCTATCACCAGTATCACCAGCTGTGTGAGAATTATCGGCTTCCCATTGTCGTGACGGGCTTCGAACCCCTTGATGTCCTGGAGGGGATTCGCCGCGCGGTGCTGCAACTGGAACGCGGCGAGGCCTGTGTGGAAAACGCGTACGCGCGCGTGGTGACGGAGGCAGGCAACCAGGTGGCCCAGCAACGCGTGGAAGAAGTGTTTGAGGTGACCGACCGCGCCTGGCGGGGCATTGGCTTGATTCCCCAAAGCGGCTGGCGCTTGCGGGAGGCCTATCAGCACTTCGATGCAGCCCTTCGGTTTGCGGTTGGCGACATCCGGACTCAGGAATCGCCACTGTGCATGGCAGGCAAAGTGCTGGAGGGCCGCATTAAGCCCAATGAGTGCCCGGCATTCTCTACCGCATGCACGCCGCGCAAACCCCTGGGCGCCACCATGGTTTCAAGCGAAGGCGCCTGTGCCGCCTACTATCTTTATGGGCGGCTGCCTCACACGGCGGTGCTTGTTCCGGAGCCTCGTCCGTGAGCCTGCCGAACCCCGCCAGCTTCGTGTGCCCGCTCCCATTGCGTGACTATCCGCATATCGTGATGGGCCATGGCGGGGGCGGCCAGCTATCGGCGGAACTCATTGAGCATCTCTTCCTGCCCGCATTTGGGAACACGCAACTCAATCGCCTGGGCGATTCCGCAGTGCTTGCCTCGCCGCCTGGACGCCTCGCCTTCTCCACCGACAGTTTCGTGGTGCGCCCCCTGTTCTTCCCGGGCGGCAGCATTGGCGAACTGGCCGTGAATGGCACCGTGAACGACCTGGCGATGAGTGGTGCGCGGCCCTTGTGGCTGAGCGCTGCATTCGTGCTGGAAGAAGGCTTGCTGCTAGCCACATTGGGCGCGATTGTCGAGCGGATGGCCGCTGCTGCCAGGGCAGCGGGCGTGGCCATTGTTACGGGTGACACCAAAGTGGTGGAGCGCGGCCACGGCGACGGGTGCTACATCAACACTTCGGGCATTGGCGTGGTGCCGGACGGCGCGGAGATTGATTCTGCCCTGGCACGCCCTGGCGATGTGGTGCTGGTGAGCGGCTATCTGGGCGACCACGGCATGGCCATCATGAGTGTCCGCGAGGGGCTGGCATTCGAATCCGCTACAGGCAGTGCGCCCATTGAGAGTGATTGCGCCGCGCTCCACACGCTGGTGGCGGCGATGCTGGCGGCGGCGCCGGGCGGAGTGCACGTGCTGCGCGACCCCACGCGCGGCGGCGCGGCAGCCACGCTCAACGAGATCGCCGCTAGCACGGCGCTGGGAATAGCCCTGAATGACGATGCCATTCCCGTGCGACCGACGGTGCGGGCTGCGTGCGAAATGCTGGGGCTCGACCCTCTGTATGTGGCGAATGAGGGGAAGCTGTTGGCGATTGTCGCGCCGGAAGCGGAGCAGGCCGTCCTTGGCGCGATGCGCGTGCACCCCTTGGGCCGTGATGCCCGGCGTATGGGGACCGTCCAGGCAGCGCCCCAGGGGATGGTAACCGTCCGCACCGGTTTGGGCGCCACTCGTATCGTGCCTGTGCCGCTGGGGGAACAGTTGCCTCGCATCTGCTAACGTTTTTCGCCCCGGGGAGTGATCCATCCCCGCCCGGAATCTCGATTAACAAATTGGAAGTGCAGCTATGCCAGTGCTCAACGACACCGCCGTATTCGCCACAATTGCCAGCAACGATGTGAAGGCTGCCTTCAAGAACGGGTCGCCTGTCCACAAAGAGCATTTGCGCGCCGGCACCAAGCTCTACAAATGGACGCAATACCAGTTAGTGGGGCCGAAGGGCATCACCCCCTGGTGGAGCCTTTTGAACGACACAACCCTGCAGAGCGGCGACACCGTACCGGGTTTTGACGCCGTGCAGAAGCGCATTGGCGGAGGCTTTCAGAATGCTCGCGACTATGCGCGCGCCCGGAATGCGGTCACCTTGCAGTGGAACCAGCTCACCAAACCCTTGGTGGTGGAACTGACGCAAGACGTCTATGCGTTTGTCGGCATCACAGCCCACCAGCGTCGCGACCGCGACGACCCGCAGGTGTTTCTGATCGGCGGAGACTATCAGGTATGGCTGCCTGGCTTGACGATTCAACACGTGCGGCAGATCTCCGCGCTGCCCTACGTACGCCCAGCAGGCATTTGAGGCCCGTGGCGCGATGGAATACCGGGATTACGCATGGCTTTGCTGAATGAAGATTCTGCCTACGAGGAAGTCTGCACAAAGGAATCCAGTGCATTGTTCCTGGGAGGCGGTCCGACCGCGAAGGAACTGTTGCATGTGGGCACGCTGTTGTGCCGTTTCACGCCCCGCGCGGCCCCCACATCAGTGTGCCCGTGGTGGATCTTCTTTCACGCCTTCCGCATGAGCAACATGAGTACCATCCCGGGAATCGGCGATTTCCTTATGGAAAGCGGATGCCGCATCCAACCGCAGGGCACGCTCAGCCAACCACCCGGCGTCCGGCTCTCGTGTGTGGAGCCCGCCAGCCGCTTCACCCTGGTGCGTCTGATTGAACCGGTCTATGCGTTTATGGGGCCTACCGCGCCACAAAGGATGGAACCCCATGGCGGCGTGATCGCCTTGCGTGGCGGCGAGTTTCGGGTGTGGATTCCCGGAGTCACCGCAAGCATGCTGCAATGGACACCGCCCCCGCGGGAACTCTTCGCCAGCCCTCCTGTCCGCGCGAATGGACAGGCCGGCACGGAGTCCGTAGCGGAGGCTGGCGACCCCGCTGCAGAGATCGGCGACGATTCCGCTCCCGATCCCGTCCAAACCTAACTCATCTGCCGTATACAGTTACGGCGCGTCCCCTAGTTCTGGCCAGGAGTGAGTATCACAGTGGCCTGAACAGACGCGCCGAACTTTGAAAGCGTCACCTCGCAGGTGGTTTCCTTGTCCACAGGCTTGGTTTGAAGGGAAAACTGCACCCAGTCCTGCCCGGCAGGCACCATCACACGCGGGGGCACCGTCACGAACCGCGCGCAATTGGTCTTGATGTCCACAGGGGCGTCCGAGGATTGCACCACCGCGCCCACCTGCAAACGAAGGTCAAACGGGCTGCCGCCTGGAACCTGTTGTGAGGCGGGCTCCAGCCTTACCAATGCGGGCAAGACTTGAATGACGCCTGTGGCGAACCCGGTGGAGCCTTCCGCCAGCACTCGCAAGCTTTTCGGCTCGGTAACGCCTGCTGTCAGAACTACCGCTTCCTTTTCCACCAACCCGGGGGAAAACACCAGTTGCTCGTCTGTCTGGCCAAGCTCAGGGGGATGTATGCTCAGGCGCATCGTGCGTTCCTTAGTGAGGTCGCCATCGGCGCGCACCACCACCAGCCCGGGAACGCCGCCTAGTGTTCGAGGGCTACGAACCCGCATGGAGGGCGTCGGGGCTTGCCCGGTGGAAAGCGGCCCCTTCCCGCCTGGAAAGGGGCGATACAGGGGATCGCCCAGGTACACAAAGCGGAACTTTAACAAACGCGTATTGCGCAAGAATGCGTCGCCCACGTTCGCGCCCGTAAACAGGTCGTGGAGGATCCCGTCGGCTTGCGGATAGTTGGTGAGGTAGGGTTCGGTAACCGCGCCCGCCGTCACTGTGATGCCTTGGCGCAGAGCGTTGTGTACCCAGTTGGGGCCTTGGCGTACGTGCAGCGCGGAAGCACTGTCGATGTGCAGGCCGATGGCGCCAGCACTCCAGGTAAAGGCGTCGTTGTAGTTGTTCAGGCTATACCAGCCCGCATAAAGGGCAGCAGGTTCGCATCGTTTGGGCGCAGGGGATTCGCCAAATTCCTGAGGCTCCATATCGAGCACCACCGGAAAGCCTGCCATCGACGCAAGTTCCGAGGCCCGCTGGATGTCCCACTCACCGGTTGCATAGGAGGAGTCAGCCTTGTACTGGACGTCGCGAGTGTTGCGGTCGAAGCAGCCCTTGCCTGTCGGTCCGCCATTCTCTTCAGCTTCCATCGCCCGGTCTACGAGACCCTTGGCGATTTCAGCAGTCGGTCCGTCCAGGCGCCAGACCGAGTAGATGCGCGGCTGATCCGCCTCTTCGCGGTACACCTCAAAGGGTAGGAAGCGTACGAACCGGTTTCCCGCGGAATCATGTGCTGCGAAGTAAGGATGAGGCAAGCGTACCTGCACGGGCAGCGGGTCGGGATTGGCCTGATCCCAGATGTCTGCCAGCAGCGAATCGAGTGCCGCTTCGAAACGCTGGCCAGGAATCATCACCTGGGAGGGGGTGAGGTAACTCAGTACGATGTAGAGGACGCGATCCGGGCCGATGCGCTCCAGGCACTTGCGCACAACCGGTTTCACTTGCTCAAGGTAGTGGTCGCCCCGAACCACGTGGGAAGCGGGAAACTCCACGCCGCACAGGTGGAGCCGAGGAATGCCCCTGCGCCGGACATAATGTTCGGCCACTTCGCGTGACTCCTCCAACCCGCTGTGATAGACCACCAGCACGCTGCTACTGAGGCTTTCGAGCGAATTCGGAGGCGAGGCCGCACTCACTTGCGGAAACTCGCCGGACGCCTTCGCTTCTTCTGACCACCCTGCGCAGGAGCAAAGTGCAGCCGCCAGGCACGCGATGGCCAACAGGCACAGCCGAACCTGCGCGGTCGCAACTCGCCACTGATACCACAGTGTCACCCCTCCAGAATGCCATCCCTTGCACCAGCCGCGCGAATCCACGCGATAATTCCGATAGCGAAATGATCGTTTCTGCTCCTCACGACCTGCCAGAACGTTATCCTGTCAGCGAACATGGTTTCTAGCAATGCAGCACGTTCCGGCAGAGCACAGTTGATTCTGGCGGCGGCTTTATTCTCTACCGGCGGGCTTGCCATCAAGGTCATCGCCCTCAATAACTGGCAAATTGCGTGCCTGCGGTCCGCCATTGCCGCGGCGGCCATGGCCGTGCTGCTGCCGGAGGCGCGCCGTCACTGGAAGCTTTCGCTGGCAGGACCCGCACTGGCCTACGCGGTGATGTTGATTCTGTTTGTGTCCTCAACGAAACTCACCACCGCCGCCAACGCGATTTTCCTGCAAGCCACCGCGCCGCTCTATCTGGTGTTCCTGGGACCGCTACTGCTGAAAGAGCCCACCCGCCGCGAGGATTGGCTGACACTCCTGGTGCTTGGCGCGGGCGTGTCGCTCTTCTTCCTGGGCGAGCCTGTCCTGCAAAGCACGGCGCCGCAGCCGCTGCTGGGGAACATCCTTGCGGCTGCCAGCGGATTCACATGGGCCCTGGTGTTGATCAGCCTGCGCGCCCGTGGACGCAGTGACCCCGGGGGAAACCAAGGCATGCAGGTAGTGGTGGCAGGTAACTTGTTGGCCGCTGGGCTGTGCCTTCCCTTTGCATGGCCTCTGCCTGGGGTAAGCGCGGTGGATTGGAGCCTGCTTGTCTACCTTGGCGTCTTCCAAATTGGCATTGGCTACCTTGCCATGACCCGAGGCATTCGCCAGGTGAAAGCGCTGGAGGCGTCGATGATCCTGCTGCTGGAACCCGTGTTGAACCCAATTTGGACGTGGCTGCAGCTTGGTGAGCGCCCGGGCGCACTCGCGCTGATAGGAGGCGCGCTCATCCTCAGCGGCACACTCGCCCGCTTCTATTGGGCCAGCCGCCGGTTGGCGCCGGCGGCTGGAAACTAACGCAATTCGGCGTTGAAGAACTCAACCGTACGGCTCCAGGCGAGCTTGGCCATGGCTTCGTCGTAGCGAGGGGTGGTATCGTTCAGGAAACCATGGTTGCCACCTTCGTACATGAACATGGTGTAGCGCTTGCCGTTGGCCTTCAGCGCCGCTTCATAGGCAGGCCAGCCCTCGTTCACACGCGTATCCAGGCTTGCGAAATGCAGTTGAAGCGGGGCTTGGATCTTGGGCACTTCCGAAGCCGGAGCCTGCCCCCCGTAGAAGGGCGCTGCCGCGGATAGCTCGGCCCCCAGGTTCACCGCCAGGCCATTGGCAACACCGGCGCCAAAGCAGAAGCCCACAACACCAATCTTGCCAGTGCAAGCGGGGTGACTCTTCAGCCAGCGCGAGGAAGCAATGAAGTCTTCCATCAGCTTGCTGCGGTCGATCTTGGCAAACATCGATCGCGCCGTATCCTCATCGCCCGGGTAACCACCTAATGTCGTAAGTCCGTCAGGGGCGAAGGCCACAAAGTTCTCAAGCGCCATGCGCCTGGTGACGTCTTCCGTATGCGGGTTCAGCCCGCGGTTCTCATGCACCACCACTACGCCCGGCAGTCTTCCGGCTGCGTTGGCGGGCTTCACCAGGTAGCCGCGAATCTCACCCAGGCCATTGGGCGATGGAACGGTAACCCGGCTGGCCTCGATACGCGGATCGTCGGTGCGGATCTGTTGCGCTTCCGCAAATCGAGGATTCAGACTTTCAAGCAGCATCGCTGCCGTCACGCCCGTGGTGGCGAAGCGTTTCGCGCGGTCGAGAAATGCGCGACGGTCAATGTCGCCGTGCACATACAAGTCAAACAGGTCCAACAGTTCCTGCGGAAAATCCGATGCCTTCTTGCGTACCATTCAGTATCAGTCCCCTTAGGCATGTGAAGGCGACAATCACACACCCAGGTTACCGTCCCCAGCAAAGTGACATCAGGAAACCGTGAGCGCATCGCGCACAAGCGGGAGTACAATGCCGTGTTGGACCCTTATCCATTCACGGAGGTAGCCATGCGCCGGCTTCACGCTCTTGCCCTTCTTCTTGTGTTCGCCGCTTTGGGACTAGCCCAGCCGCTGCCACGCGGCGCTGAGGCCTTCCATACCGAGAAACTCGCCGCCATCAAGCCACGCATGCAGCGCTTCGTGGACGAAAAACAAATCCCCGGCGCCGTCACGATGGTGGTACAGGGTGGCAAGGTGGCTCATCTTGAAGCGGTGGGATTAGCGAACCTGGAGACCAAGACGCCCATGCGTACCGACACCATCTTCCAGATCATGTCGATGACCAAGCCCATCACCGGCGTGGGCATCATGTTGCTGATGGAGGAGGGGAAGCTGAGCCTGAGCGATCCGGTGGAACGGCACCTGCCAGAATTCCGCAACCAGTGGATGGTGGAGTCCCGCGAGGGCGACACGAGAATGACGCTGAAGCGGCCATCGCGCAAGATCACGATTCTCGACCTCATGACGCACACTTCCGGCATGGCCGGGTTCATGCCAGAGGGCATCACGGATTTTATGCGCACCATGGACCGCCCGCTCTCCGAAGCGGTGGCCGCTTACGCCCAAGTGCCGCTGCAATTTGAACCCGGCGCCCGATGGATGTACAGCAACATGGGCATCGACACTCTGGGCCGCATCATCGAGGTGTGCTCTGGCGCCCGCTACGAAGACTTTCTGGCCGAGCGGCTATTCCAGCCACTGGGCATGAAGGACAGCTTCTTCTTTCCGATGAAAGAGACTGCCGCCAAGCGCGAGCGCATTGCGATGGTGTACCGCCGGACAGACGATGGCCTGGTTCGCAGCAGCTCGGAAATTTTGGGCGGCGACCCCGCTAAGTACCGCGAAGGGGCGCGCTATCCAGGCCCCTCATTCGGGCTCTTTTCCACCGCTGAGGATCTGGCCGTGTTCTCCCAAATGATGCTGAATGGCGGCACGCTGCATGGAAAGCGGTATCTTTCCGCGGAAACCGTGAAGCTGATGCGGACGCTGCAGAATGGCCACATGGAGCCATCCGGCCACAACCCCGGCCAGGGCTTTGGCCTTACGTGGACCGTGGCAAAGGACGCACGTTTCTCTGTGCTGCATCGCCCGGTGGGAACCTTCGGTCATGGCGGAGCCTTTGGCACGGACTATTGGATTGACTTGGAACATCAGATGGTGGGCATCTTTATGACGGGCGTGGCCAACAGCCAGCGCTATGAAGAGAAGGCGCTCTCGCAGATCGCGGTTACCGCGCTGAAGGATTAGCCCTGCTCGGGCGCGGGCAGCGGATACTGGATGAGCGCCGCCATTTCCGGGTTCGTCAGCAGCTGGGACTTCTGGTTGCGGGCCAGCGGAATCTCGGCCGGGCTGGCGCCATCAATTACCCGCAGTGCCTGCTGGGCCACCCACTCGCCCTGCTCTTTGGCCACCTTCACGCGACCGACCACGGCGAAGGGCATCATGTGTTCGTCACAAGTGAACACAGGAATCCGCATCCATTCGCGGATATGGTTGACCGCGGCTTGCTTGTCCCACTCGCGAATGGCCCCATTGGTGATGAAGAAGATGAGGTCGGCATGGTCATTCGCCCAGCGGAAGGCCTTCTTCCAGTGGTCGAAGTCCGGCACAAGGCCATAGGTGGTGGAGAGGCCGTTTCGCCAGTAGATGGGGTCGAGAAAGGCGCGGCTCTTGCGCTCAGAGGCGGAGTCCTCGCTGAGGATGAAGAGCTCCTTGCACTCAGGCTTCACGCCCAGCACCATGCGCAGGGTTTCCTCTACAGGCAGCACCTCAATCATGCCACTGACGTAGCGATTGGGCACTTCGTAGGGACTTGCCGTCCAGTTCACTCCACAGAAGAGCACAGGGGTTGGCCCCGCCCGCAGATGCGGCGCAACAAGGTGAATCATCGCATCATCGTCCGAAACAAGAACAACCGCCGGTTCCGCCTCGCGGATCCTTGCCAGTGCACGCGCGGCAGCCTCGGGCAGGCCTTCCGGACGACGCTTCCCATCCAGGTAAATGGTTTCGAGTATGACTGGCTTACCCGCGAGATTCTCGCGGATGCCATCCGCTACCGCGTCGCTGGAACCATAGCCCAGGTGGTAGGAGTTCACGTAGATCACCAGCCGGGGTGACCGCGCGCAGGCACCCAACGCCATGGCCGGCAACGTCAGCAACTCTCTGCGCGACCATCGTCCACCGGATGATTTCAATTGCTTGGCAAACATCGTCGATACTCGGGACGCACGCTGGATCGTTCCCATTACAGCACGTCGGCAAATCCGGGGCGTAGCCGGCGAAACACCAGACCCCCGATTACAAACACGACGATCGCACTGATCGCCGCCAGGCTGTACTGGCTGAGTGACGGCGCGCTGGATCCCAGGATGCACTGGCGATAAATGCCCACGAAATGCGCCATCGGGTTGATCTGCAACAGGAAACGCAAGCGCTCGGGCACCATGCTTTCCTCAATGAAGATGGGGGTGAACCAGAACCAGAAGGTCATCGCGACGCTCACGAGTTGGGCAGTATCACGCAGGAAGACATGCAGGCTGGCGACAATCCAGCCCAGCCCCACTGAAAACATCGCCAGCAGCACAAAAGCGGGCAGCACCACAGGAAACCAAGGGCTGATGTGCCCTTCCCAGAAGATCGCAGCCAGCAACAGCACCACCATGCCCATGCCGTGCTGAATCGCCGACGAAAGGAAGATGGAGATTGGGATGGACTCCACCGGAAACACAGTCTTGGTGATGAAGTTTCGGTTGTCTACAAACGAGGAGGCCGAACGGATGACGGAGTCAGAAAAGAGCATCCACGGCAACTGCGCGCTAAACAGGTACAGCGGATAGTTCTGCGCCAGCGGACTGGTGGGCTGCACGCGAAAGCACAGTTGGAAAACGAACACCCAACTCACGAGCAGCACCAGCGGATGGACGATTCCCCACATCCAGCCGCCAAAGGACCCGACGAAGCGACGCTCAAAATCCCGCCGAACCAGTTGGTACAACAGGTCGCGCCGCTCCACGAGGTTCTGGAGAAAGTAGGAGCCGGGAAAGCGCATAAAGGACACTGGTCTTCCTTCAGGGTAGCAGGCCACCGGCATACCGCTTCCGCCGCTCGCACGGTTCTGCTAGGATTTGCGTGGACTTGGCCGCGCTCAATCGAAGCCTGGCCCGCCAGGAGGATTTCCATGGAAGTGAAATCGAATGCCCCCACTCGACGCAGTTTTGCGGCGGGGGTAACAGCGGCGGGTCTGTTCAGCATCGTGCCGCGGCACGTGCTGGGCGGGCAGGGCGTAGTTGCGCCTAGCGACAAGGTGACGATTGCCGCCATCGGTATGGGTCGCCAGGGGATGTTCGTGAGCATGGACCTGATGGCGCGCCCGGAGGTCCAAATGGTGGCCGTCTGTGATTGCAACGAAGCCAGCAAAGACTACGCGGAGTACGGCGAAAACGCAACGCTGAAGGCGGCCCGCAACCTGCTGGGCCCCGGCTATGAGAACTGGGGCGACGACCTCGCTTCCCCCGGTTTCGCGAACCTGACGCACATCTTCCGCACTAGCCTCGGCGTGGGAGGACGCACGCCGGCCAAGCGCCTGGTGGAGGCCTGTTACGGGTCGCGCAAGCCTTCCGGCTCCTACAAGGGCTGCAACGCATACGCGGATTACCGGGAACTGCTGGCAAAGGAATCCGGCGTGGACGCCGTTTATGTGGCCACGCCCGACCACTGGCACGCACCCATCTCGATTGCGGCTATGCGCAAGGGAAAGCATGTTCTCTGCCAGAAGCCAATGACGCATTCGATTGGTGAGGCGCGGCGGATGGCCGCCGTGGCGCGCGAAACGAAGGTGGCCACCTCGGTAACCGTCAATAACCCATCCACCCAGGAGTCGCAGACCATCAAGCGCTGGATTGAGGATGGCGCTATCGGCGCGGTGCGCGAGGTACACAACTGGTCGAGCCGTCCCTTCTGGCCGCAGGGTGTGGAACGGCCCGCGGAAGCAATGGCCGTACCGCAGGGGCTCGATTGGGACATGTGGCTGGGACCGGCAGTTGAGCGGCCCTACCACAAGGCATATCTGCCCTTCTCGTGGCGCGGATGGGTGGATTTTGGCTGTGGCTCGTTCGGCGACATGGGTTGCTACAGCTTTGCCGGACTTTTCCACATCCTCAACCTCACCCCGCCAACCGCCGTGGAATCCACCACCAGCGAACCGCATGCGGAGACCTACCCGCTGGCCTCCACAGTACACCTTGATTTCCCCGCCAATGGCAGCCGCAAGCCGCTACGGCTGAGCTGGTACGACGGCGGACTGATGCCGCCCCGGCCAGCCGGGCTGCCGGATGGCCTCCAGCGGCTGTTCCGCCAGCGCGGCGAAGGCGTGATGTACGTGGGCGACAAGGGTTACATCCTGGCCGGTTTCAACGGGCAGAATCCGCAAGTGTTTCCAGAGAGTAAGAAATATGTGTGGAAGCCCGCTGCCGGCGCGGCTCGCGAGCAGGACCGGGCCATTGGGCAGTGGCTGCTGGCCTGCAAGGGCGGTCCGCGGCCCAATGCCGACATCATCTCTCAGGAAACAGTCACGGAGGCTCTGCTGCTGGGCTGCCTGGCCCAGCGGATACCCTTTGAACGGCATCTGTGGGATTCAGCCAATTTGCGCGTAACCACCTCGGAGGCTGCCACGAAGCTGGTAGATCCACCTTGGCGCGGTAAGTGGATGCCAAGCTAGGCGTCGCGAAAGGAACCTCGCCGCATGCCACAAGATCCTCTGCCGGCGGGGCTGGTACGGGCGGGACTTGGCGCGGAGTGGGGGGAACTCGCTATCGTAAGAGTCACATGTCGATTTCCGGCAAGAATGCAGGCAGACGGTCCCGCGCACGAGTCACGGCGCCTGCCGCCGCCACTCCCACCGCCGCAGTGGAAGTCGCGCCCGAGGGCAACCATCACGAATTGTTCATCGACCGCGAGCTTAGCCTGCTGCGCTTCCAGCGCCGCGTCCTGGAGGAGGCCATCGACCAGCGCAACCCGCTGCTCGACCGGCTGAAGTTCCTCGCCATTGTTGGCTCGAATCTCAACGAGTTCTTCATGGTCCGCGTGGCCGGGTTGATGGACCAGGTGGACGCCGGAGTGACAGCCAGCCCGGATGGGTTACATTCGCCGCTGAATTTGCTGCATGAAATCCGCGCCGAATCCTACGCCATCATGCAGGAATCGCGAGACGTGCTGATCCTCGATCTGCTGCCCGCGCTGGCTGCGCGAGGCGTGCATGTGCTCAGCTACGAGGCGCTCGACCGTGGCCAGCGGCTGGCCGCCGATAAGTACTTCCGCGAGATCATCTTCCCCATCCTGACGCCTCTGGCTTTCGATCCGGGAAGGCCTTTCCCGCACATTTCCAACCTCAGCCTGAACCTGGCGGTGCTGATCCAGGACAAAAAGAAAGTGAGACGCTTCGCCAGGCTGAAGATTCCGGACACGCTTTCGCAGTTCGTGCCGGTGGGTCCGGCGGAAGGCGCTGAGCCGGTTAATGGATCAGGCCGGGGGCGCGGCAGCGGCACGAAGCCGCCCAGTTCCGTGGTGTGGATTGAGGAAGTAGTGGCCGCCAACCTGCCCGCGCTTTTCCCGGGCATGAAGATCCTTAGCGTGTATTCGTTCCACGTCACGCGCGACGCCGACATGGAAATCCAGGAACTGGAGGCGAGCGATCTGCTGGAGACGGTGGAGCAGAGCGTGCGTCAACGCCGCTTCGGCAACGTGGTCCGGCTGCAGGTGAACGAAGAGATGCCGGCCGAAGTGCTCACCATCCTCCTGAACAACCTGGAGGTGGAGCCAGAGGATGTCTATCGGCTCAAGAGTCCGCTGGGGCTCTCGCGCATGATGGACCTCTATGGGCTGGACCGGCCAGACCTGAAGGAGCCGGTCTTCGTGCCGCGCGTGCCCGCCCCGCTGCAACTGAAAGGCGAAGAGGAGGACATCTTCTCCGCCATCCGGCGCGGGGATGTGTTGCTGCACAACCCCTTTGATTCCTTCCAACCGCTGATCGAATTCCTGCGGCGGGCGGCGGCAGACCCTCAAGTACAGGCCATCAAGATGACGCTCTACCGGGTGGGTAGGAATTCGCCGGTGGTGGAGGCGCTGCTCGAGGCCATCGAGGAGGGCAAGCAGGTTGCCGTGCTGGTGGAACTGAAGGCGCGCTTCGACGAGGAAAGCAACATCGAGTGGGCGCGGGCGCTTGAACGGCAGGGCGTGCATGTAGTCTACGGACTGCTGGGGCTGAAGATTCACACTAAGCTGGCGATGGTGGTGCGGAGGGAAGGCAAAACGATGCGCCGCTACATGCACCTGGGTACGGGCAACTACAACGCCGTGACGGCGCATCTCTACACTGACCTCGGCATGTTTACCTGCGACAAGGAGATTGGCGAAGACGTCACGGACCTGTTCAACTACCTGACGGGCTATTCAGAAAAGAAGGATTACCGCAAACTGCTGGTAGCACCCATCGACCTGCGGCAGCGCATCGTCCAGATGATTGAACGGGAGATCGCCCATAGCCAGGCCGGGCGTCCAGCGCGACTCATCTTTAAGGTGAACGGGCTGGTGGACCGGCAGATGATCCGGCTGCTGTACGACGCCTCACGGGAGGGAGTGCGCGTGGACCTGCTCGTGCGCGGCGTGTGCTGCCTGCGACCTGGAATTCCGGGCGTGAGTGAAAACATCCGCGTCACCAGCATCGTGGGCCGCTTCCTTGAGCACAGCCGCGTGTTCTTCTTCGAGAACGGCGGCGCGCACGAGGTCTACATGGGCAGCGCGGACCTGATGCCTCGCAACCTGAACGAACGTGTGGAAACCGCATTCCCGGTGAGCGACCGGGAATTGGTGCGGGTGGTCCGCGAGGACATTCTGGAACTCTACCTCCGCGACAACGTGAAGGCGCGCCGCATGCATCCCGATGGCAGCTATTCGCGGGTAACTCCAGTTCCCGGCGAGGAAATCGTGAACGCACAGGAAGTGCTGCTGGAGCGCACCCGCAAAGGGGCGAACCGCTAAGCCGCCATGGATACAGTCACGGATACCGGCACGGATGCCACGGCTGTCCTGGACGGCGTGTCGCGCTGGTGGCTCTGGCTCGACGCCTTCGTCGTGTTTCTCGGCGCTTTCCTGCTCTTTCTCATTCAGCCTGCCTATTCCAAGTTCATCCTTCCCTGGTTTGGCGGCGTGCCATTGGTGTGGGCTACCGCGCTGGTGTTCTTCCAGTGTGCGCTGCTCGCCGGTTATGCCTATGCTCACCTGCTGAACCGGAGATTGGCGCCGCGCTATCAACTGGGGCTGCACTGCCTGCTCCTGCTGGTGTCCCTCACTTTTCTTCCGGTGATGCCGGGGGAACAGTGGAAGCCATCCGGAGGCGACGCTCCTGGCTGGCGCATCCTGGCCATGCTGGTGGTCACTCTGGGCATGCCCTACATGCTGCTGGCGGCCACATCGCCTTTGGTGCAGGCCTGGATCGCACGCTACCGTAGACAGATCGTTCCCTACCGTCTGTTTAGCCTGTCGAACCTGGCGTCGCTACTTGGACTGTTGAGTTATCCGTTTCTGATTGAGCCCGCCATCGGACTGGAACTGCAGTTCACGGTTTGGTCGCGGGCCTACGGATTGTATGCGGTGGCGATGGCCTTGCTGATGGGGGTGACCGCTGTAGCCGTGCGCAAACAGGCAGCAAGCGGAATCGCAGCCGATACCTCGCATGAGGACCTTGCGGAAGAGCAGGAGCGCCCTGCGTGGCAAACACAAGCACTATGGGTTGCGCTGGCCGCCTGCCCCAGCATGCTTTTCCTTGCCACCACCCAGCACCTCACCCTGGATGTGGCGCCGGTGCCCTTCCTGTGGGTCCTGCCGCTGGTGCTGTACCTGCTCACCTTCGTCATCTGCTTTGAGTTCCCGCACTTCCTGCCGCAACGCCTGCTGGGCTTCCTGTCTTCGGCGGCGGCGACCTTGGTTGGCCTGTTGGTGGCAATGCCGTATCTGGTACCCGACTTCCGCCTGGAAATCGTCGCCTTGTGCGGTGGCTTGTTCGTGATGATGCTGTTCTGCCATGCCGAACTCTACGACCGCCGCCCCGTTCCGCGTCATCTCACCCGCTTCTACCTGATGACAGCCTTGGGCGGCGCGTTGGGCGGCAGCTTTGTGGGCCTCGTGGCCCACCGCATCTTCCACGGACACTATGAGATCTACGTCGGCTTGGGTCTCTGTACCGCCCTGGTGCTGCTGGTGGAATGGCCGCGCCGCGACCGGCGCCAAGGCGACTTTGAAGTCACTTTCTCGCTCGCAGCCCCCTTGTTCGCCACCGCCCTGGTCATCACACTGCCCTTCTTGAGCGCCAACCGCAGCCAGATGCGCGCCGAGCGCAACTTCTTCGGCGCCCTGCGTGTAGTGGAGGGTAGCGAGCATGGTCTGCCCGCCTGGCGTCAGCTCGACCACGGCACCACCAAGCATGGCGTGCAGCTCTTGGCCCCGTCTCGCAAGTGCCAGGCCGTGGCCTACTACAGCAACGATTCCGGCGTGGGTCGGCTGATGGCTGTGCTGCAGGAGCGGCATCCCGCGCTGCGTGTGGGCGTCATCGGCCTGGGCATCGGTACCCTGGCAGCCTACGCACGGCCTGCGGATGAGTTTGTGTTCTACGAAATCAACCCGCTCATCGAGCGCATTGCCCGCGAGGACTTCAGCTTCCTCAGCGAGTGCGCGCAGCATGTGCAGGTTCGCTTGGGCGATGCACGCGTCCAAATGGAAAGCGAGGCCCCCAACGCTTACAGCGTGCTGTTCGTCGACGCATTTTCCGGCGACTCCATTCCCACTCACCTGCTCACTCGCGAAGCCTTTGCGGTGTACACGCGGCATCTGGCGGCAAACGGCGTGATGCTGGTGAACATCAGCAACCGCTATCTGGATCTGCGGCCCGTAGTGCGCGCCAGCGCGGCATCCGCGGGCTTCGATGTGGTATTTCTTGGGTCGCAGCGAGGCGCCGATGACCAGGTCTTCGATGCCGTGTGGGCGCTGCTGGCGCGCGACCCCGCCATCATTTCCGATGTCTCTATCCGCGTCGCTGCCGGCCGCACCCCGCAGCCGAAAGAAGAAGTGCTCTGGACCGATGATTTCAGCAACCTCTTCCGTGTGATGGAGAAATAGGCTCACCGCCTCGCCAGCACCGGGTCGGCCCTCCGGCGGCAACCCCCAAGTTGGCACGCGACGCGCGAACGCTTCCCCCCGCAAGCCCCGTGTATCATAATGCCCGTGTAGCATCACGCCTCCCGTTGCCTGATGCCCACGGAGATTCTGAACATGCCAACACCTGACGAAAGAGCCAATAACCTCGTGCAACCACGCTTGTCACGGCGTGGATTCCTGGCGGCCAGCGCCCTGCTGCCCCTCGCCGGATGCGGCGAAAAGAGTGAACCCAAGGAGAGTGCCCCCACTCCCACCCCTGTGCCTTCGGTGATCGGGGTGCAGTTGTACACACTGCGCCGCCTGATGCCCGACGATCCCGCAGGTACCTTGAAGGCAGTGGCGGATATCGGCTTCAAGAGCGTGGAATCCGGACGTGCCGACCTCGCCAAGCTGAAGCCCATCTGCACCGATCTGGGGCTGGCAATGCCCGCCGCCCACTTCGAGTACGCCTGCCTTACCGGTGATTGGACCCACTACGGCGGCAAAGCACCACGGCCCGGCTACAACCTCGAAGCCGCACTCACTGAGGCCAAGGAAGCGGGCATCACCTGGTTCAATATCCCCTACATTCCTCAGCCCGAGCGCACCGGGGCTGACCTTTACCCGCGCATGGCCGAGAACTTCAACAAAGCAGGCGAAGCCGCCCAGAAGTTCGGCATCCGGGTAGCCTACCACCACCATGCATTTGAGTTTGAAAGCTACGATGGCGGCACAGGCTTCGATAGGATGTTGGCCGCGATGGAGCCCGGCAAGTCATTCATCGAGTTCGATATGTACTGGGCGAGCGTGGCCGGGCAGGACCCGGTAGCCCTAATCCGCAAGTACCCCCAGCACATCAAATTGCTGCACCTGAAGGACAAGAAGGAAGGCACCCCCGTGATGCAGAGCGAGGCCGTCCCCAGGGATACCTTCATGGAACTGGGCAATGGCGTGCTGGATATCCCTGACCTTCTGCGAGCAGCCAATCAGCTTGGGGTGGAACACTACTTCATCGAACAGGATGAGTGCCCCGGCGATCCGCTGGAGAGCCTCCGCACCAGCTACAGCTACTTGATGAAGCTGAAGGGCTAATCCAGTCAGACTGACCCGGAACACAAGATGATCGGAATTGTAATCGTATGCACGATATTGGTGGTGGTGGCCGCGCTTGCGCTGGCCCCACCCACCTTTTTGTCTGACCTCTTTGACGGTGAAAAACGGCGCAAGAAAGATTGGACCGACGAGGAGTAGCCTTGCCAGCGCCTCAGCGGCAACCGAGCTGAAATCACCCGAACACCCGCCACGTCGCGCTACTTGCAGGATGCTACCGGGTTTATGTCCGCATCACTACTCCTCGCCACTGGATGCTAGCCGGCTTCGGTCTCTCTGTCGCCCAGTGTTGGGGGCAAGCACCAGGCTCAGCATACGATCCCTTGCAAACGGCTGCGCGGCCTTCCCGAAGCGCGGGCCTGGCTGGATGGCGATGGTCCGCCCGCGGTGCTCGAAGTAAACGACCGCTGGCAGCGCAAGTAAGCAGCCTCTGTGTGCTCCGTTGTCCCCATCCAGGGTAGGCCGCACGACAGCCCTGCGATATCATGCAAACGATGCACCGTCGACAGTTTCTGCAGGCCGCGCTGATGGGCGCGGCGGCTACCTCGTGCGCTAAACCCAGCCGCACGCCCAACATCATTTTCGTCATGCTTGATGATCTTGGCTATGGCGACTTCGGCTGCTATGGCCAGAAGCTCATCCGCACCCCCCGCACCGATGCCTTCGCCAAACAGGGGGTGCGCTTCACAGACGTCTATGCGGGCAGCACCGTATGCGCCCCGTCGCGCTGCGTGCTGATGACCGGCAAGCACACCGGGCACTCCAGCATTCGAAGCAATGCCGGCACCATGCCCTTGCTCGCCAGTGACCGCACAGTGGCCAGTTCGCTGAAGGAAGCTGGTTACGCCACCGGCGCTTTCGGCAAGTGGGGCCTTGGCGACATCCGCACGGAAGGCGTGCCCTGGAAACATGGCTTCGACGAATTCTACGGCTATTTGCATCAGGTGCATGCCCACAGCTACTACCCTGACTTTGTGTGGGACAACGATCGGCAGGTGAAGCTCGAAGGCAACGCCGAAGGCAAAGGAACCCAGCACACCGCGGACCTCGTCGCCGAGAAGACCTTTGACTTTGTCCGGCGCAACCGCAACCAGCCCTTCTTCTGCTATGCATGCTGGACAATGCCCCACGGGCGCTACGAGATCCCCAGCCAGGCGCCCTACGAGAATGAGGACTGGACCGGCGTCGAAAAGACCTACGCGGCCATGGTCACCAAGGCCGATGAGCACTTCGGCAAACTGCTCGACCTGCTCGACGAGCTGCAACTCGCCGAGAATACGGTGGTCTTCCTCACCAGTGATAACGGCGGCGTGGACCCCGCGAACACGGGACTCGCGCGTTTCCAAAGCAATGGCCCCCTGCGCGGATCCAAAGGCAACCTTTATGAGGGAGGTATCCGCGTGCCCATGATTGCCCGCTGGCCGGGCGTGGCCAGTGCCGGCACAGAGCGCAGCGAACCCTGGAGCTTCCAGGACCTCCACCCCACCGCCTGCGAACTGGCCGGGCTGCCAACGCCATCCGATCTGGATGGAAAATCCGTCGCGCCTCTTTTGCGAGGCGAAGCCGTCCACCCCGAACGCCCTCTCTACTGGGAGTTCTACAACTTCGACATGAAGGCTCAGGAATACCGGCTCGACCGCATGCAGCGAGCAGTCCGCAAGGGCAAATGGAAACTGGTGCGTCCGTCTCCCGAAGCGCCACTGGAGCTTTACGATCTGTCAACGGACGTGGGCGAGCAGCGCAATCTTGCCGACACCGAATCTGCCGTAGCCAAAGATTTGGACGT
Organism: Bryobacterales bacterium; assembly: GCA_026129915.1. Taxonomy (GTDB): domain Bacteria; phylum Acidobacteriota; class Terriglobia; order Bryobacterales; family Bryobacteraceae; genus JACTMJ01. The sequence goes on along the minus strand of JAHCHD010000081.1, from coordinate 1,367 downwards.
CTGGATGAGCGCCCAGCATACGCCGCCCCGCGCACACGAAGGCGCCTTAAGCCTGCAGTTTGCGCGCGAGTAGTACCCGGATCGCACCCGTACAGCAGGGCGGCACGCTACACCGCACCGGTTCAAATACGCTTCGAGGCTTCGGCACAAAGAGAGGATCACAATGCACATTGCTGCCTGGTACGAGGGCAACCAACGCGTGGGCTTTGGCGCTGGGAAACCGGTGGACCCCGGTCCGGACGAAGTGCAGATTGCCGTCTCCTATTGCGGAGTCTGCGGCACTGACCTGCACATCTTCCACGGCCACATGGACCACCGCGTCGCGCTGCCTCAGGTAATCGGCCACGAGATGTCCGGCACCGTGGCCGCCGTGGGCGCTGCGGTCACCGCATGGAAATCCGGAGACCGCGTGACCGTGCGGCCGCTGGACCATTGCGGCAACTGCCCCGCCTGCCGCAACGGCCATAGCCATATCTGCATGAACCTCAAGTTCATTGGCATCGACCGCCCAGGAGCCATGCAGAGCCTCTGGACCGTCCCCGCCCACACGCTCCATCGCCTGCCCGCGGCGCTCGGCTTCGAGCAGGGCGCGCTGATTGAGCCGCTTGCCGTTGCCTGCCACGACGTGCGCCTCGCTGGCCTCAAACCCGGTGAGTACGCGGTGGTGCAGGGCGGCGGACCCATTGGCATGCTGGTGGCGCTGGTCGCCCGCCAGGCCGGTGCGCGGGTGCTGCTCACTGAGGTCAATCCGTTCCGCATTGCGCTCGCGCGCGAACTCGGCTTCGAGGCCGCCAGCCCCCTCGACACCGACGTGGTGAAGCTGGTGGAAGCCGCCACGGAAGGCGCCGGCGCCGATGTCGTGTTTGAGGTGGCGGGCGCGCCCGCGGCAGCCGCAATGATGACAAAGCTGGTAAGGGTGCGTGGCCGGGTGGTGATCGTCGCCGTCTACCCCAAACCCGTGGAAGTGGACCTGTTCAAGCTCTTCTGGCGCGAGATCACCATGATTGGTACGCGCGTCTATGAGTACGAAGACTTCGAGCAGGCCATCGCGCTGGCTGAATCCGGCGCGCTTCCTCTCCACCGCGTGATCACGAGGATTCTGCCGCTTCACCAACTGGCGGACGCCTTCCACGACATGGAACGCGGCGGCGAAGCCTTGAAGATCCTGATGCAATGCCAGGAAAGCTGAGGAGGGAGTGATGAGCGTGCTGGACTTGTTCAAACTCGATGGCAAAGTGGCCCTGGTGACGGGCTGCCGGCGCGGCATTGGCTTCGCGATGGCGGAAGCCCTGGCGGAAGCGGGAGCCGACGTCATCGGCGTCAGCCGCAGCCTGGAGCCGGAGGGCTCAGCCATCGGCGCGCGCATC
>JAHCHD010000080.1 GCA_026129915.1 Bryobacterales bacterium | reverse complement strand
CGGTTGCAGATCTCTATAAGCACACGCCCGGCAATCTGCGTTTCCCGCTCGCTCAGCTTCCAGGACCGCGCCAAGGCCAGGGATTGCTTCACACTGCAATCCGTAAACTGGTCAATGGAGATACCCTTTACCGTAACGGCAAGGCTCACCGGCTTCAGGCGCTTCCCGTTGCAGGCAGGACACACCGTGGAACTCTTGAACTCCATCAGCCAATTTCGGTAGTCCTCGTAGGCATCCTCAAAGATTTCGTCCAGGGTCGGCAGAATTCCCACCCAGCCGCGTCCTCCGAAGAGCAGTGTCTGGCGCAGTTTTGCGGGATACTCCTCCCATGGCCTCGACAAGTCGAGGTCCAGCTTCAGTACTGCGTTGCCCAACCGCTGGTTCATCAGCGCACTACCCGCCCCGGCCGCAAGTCCTCCGTCGAGCAGGGCTTTCGATGGATCACCAATCACCTTCTCGGGGTCGAAGGTCCACAGGCTCCCGAGTCCGCTGCAGGTTTCGCAGGCACCATACGGGCTGTTGAATGAGAACGAACGGGGCTCGATCTCCAGGAATCGCTTACCACTGGAGCCTACAGAATCGACGGTATAAGTTCGCTCCTCGCCTGAGGCGGCAACCACCTGGATGCTGTTCCTGGAAAGCTTTAGAGCGGCACGCAGGGACGCTTCCAGCCTTCCGTCGCCGCCGGACTTCACTTGGATGCGGTCCACGACGGCCTCAATCGTGTGCTGCTTCTGCCGCTCTAACTGGATGGGCTCTTCCAATGATCGGATCTGGCCGTCGATGCGTGCCTTCAGGTAGCCCGCAGCCAGCAGATCCTCCATCTCCTTGCGGTAAATTCCCTTGCGTCCGCGGACGATGGGGGCTAGTATCGTCAGTTTCTCGCCCACAAAATCCGCCGTGAGTTCCTCCAGCACCCGTTCCACGGTAAAGCGCCGGAGCTCCTCGCCCGTATCCGGGTCATGCGCGATGCCAATGGAGCTATACAGCAGGCGCAGATAGTCGTAGATCTCGGTAATGGTGCCTACGGTAGAACGAGGACTGCGCGACGTGGTCTTTTGCTCGATGGAGATTGCGGGGCTCAGTCCATCGATGGAGTCGACATCCGGCCGCTCCATCTGATCAAGAAACTGTCGCGCATAGGGCGACAATGTTTCCACATAGCGGCGCTGGCCCTCAGCGTAGATGGTGTCAAAAGCCAGCGACGACTTGCCCGAGCCGCTCAAGCCGGTGATCACCGTAAGCTGATTCCTTGGAATCTTCACGCTGACATCGGCCAGATTGTGGGTGCGCGCCCCGTGCACCACGATGTGTTCGAGCATAGCTATTGGATTCCGCCCATCGCTCTCCCGCCGCTTTCAGCGCAATCCTTCATTGTCCCGAAGTGCAGGGGGCGTGGTCAAAAAAATGCACTGGAAGACGGGAACTGAGCTACCCCACTCGCCACAGAGGCTCTGCAGGTTGAACCAAGGGGATTCGCCGCCTATTGGTCGCCTTACCCTTTTGCCCTTTCTTCGGCACCTGTTTTCTTAGATTACTGACAAAATGAGGTTTGCGAGATTTCACCGGATGCGGGAGCGGTACCCATGGAACATGGCATCGAGCAGTGGAGTGACCAGAAAGTTCGCAGCGAGGTGTCTCGGCGGCGGCTGCTCTATACCGCCACGTCCATTGCGATTAGCACGGTTGGGATTGTTGCCATTGCTATGCTGGGCCAGGCAGGTTTGGGCGGATTTGGCGGCATCCTCATCCTACTCACACTGCTGGCGAACCTCGCGGCTGTGCTATGGCTGTTCCGCTGGATGTCTGTCCCGTCGAAAGAACGCGCGCGAAGGCGACGGTTGTCGGTACTCAAGATGCTGGGTGTTGACGAGACGGAACCCGGCGCTTCCGGCGAAGATACACCACCGACCGACTAACCAAGGTCTTCCGCCTCAGGCGTCACCATCTAGCAGCCTGATGAAAGCCATGGGGTAGCCGGCCATGCGGATGAGAGATAGCTGAAACAGTTTGTCGTCCCTAGATCGAGGCCGCTCCAGGTCTTCACCAAGCTCCTAGACGTCGCATACTGCCAGGGATTTCTTGAGCGACTCGACGGGGTCCTTCTTGGCGCCGTACTCGTGCGAGAGGAAACCGGTAAAGCCCAGGTCGGCAATGGCCTGCACAATTGGCCGGTAGTTCAACTCCTGTGTCTCATCGAACTCGTTGCGCCCGGGGTTTCCCGCGGTATGAAAGTGGCCGATGTACTGGATGTTGTCGCGGATGGTGCGGATGATGTCTCCCTCCATAATCTGCATGTGGTAAATGTCATACAACAACTTGAATCGGGCGGACCCAATCGCCTTGCAGAGCCGGACACCCCACTCGGTCTTGTCGCACATATAGCCCGGATGGTCCACTTTGCTGTTTAGCAACTCGATGCACATGGTGATGCCGGCATCTTCCGCCTGCGGCATTACCTTTCGCATGAAGGCGGCAGAGGTCTCCAAGCCCTTGTCATCGGAGATACCCTCGCGATCACCCGAAAGAACGATGACACTGGGTGCGCCTGCGGCCGCGGCCTCGCGAATGGCTTCACGCATGCGCGGCTCAATCTCCGCGTGATTTGCTGGATCGTTGATCCCTCTCTTGATGCCGGACCCTCCGGGCACCATGCTAGGAACCAGCCCGTACTTCTTAAGGACTGGAAAATCCTTTGGACCCACCAAATCGAAGCCCTGCACTCCTAATTCGGCGGAAACACGGCACATCTCATCGAAGGTCATCGGATTCCCGGGGCGACGGAATACGCCGCGTGTCACCCCTTGCTTGAGGCGGCCCTTAAGGGGAGCGGCAGAAGAAGTGTGGGGAGCGCCGGTAAGGGCGGCGAGAGACCCGATAGCGATGCAATTGCGGATAGAGTCACGGCGTGTCATGCACTCAGCCTATGCTGATTGGAGTCGCCAGGCAAGTACCTCCCCTGCAACCAGCCGCACCGGGCAGCGCCGCCATCGTTCGATACACTCATAAAACACGGGATTCTGGCATCATCGGCCGCATCGGGAGATAGGAAATGTACCCCATTGGAACTCGGCTCATCAGGGCTCACCGCATTGTGGTGTTTTCAGTTCTTCTGCTGACGCTGCTGGGCTGCGGCAGCCGCGAGGAAGGTGACGGCAAGCGCCTCCATGCGCTGTTCGCCCGGGAATGGGAACACCGCCTGCAGGAAGGACCCCTGTTTGCCACTTCGGTGGGCGACCACCGGTTCAATGACAAGCTGCCAGATTATTCGCTCGAGGCCGCGCGTCGCTCGCATGCGTTCTACGAGGAGATTGCGCGGGACTTGGAAGCCATCCAAGCGGACCGCCTCAGTGACGAGGATCGAGTGAGCTATGACGTATTCCGCATGGAGGTGCAACGGAACCTGGATGTCTACGAAACCGGCTCCTATCTGATGTTGGTGAATGCCGATTCTGGTTTCCACCTCTACTTTGCAAGGCTGGCCGAGGAGATTCCGCTGGCGACCACCAAGGACTACGAGAACTACATCGCGCGTCTTCATGCGTTTCCGGCTTTGGCGGACGGCCTTATCGAAACTATGCGCGAGGGAATACGCCGGGGCATGACGCCACCTGCCATCACCCTGCAGGGCTTCGCAGATACCGCTGCCGTCCATGTGGTGGACGATCCGGAAACGAGCGCGCTCTTCCAGCCTTTCCGTCGTTTCCCTGCCACGGTGCCCGCGGCAGAGCACGAGCGCTTGCGGGCCGAGGGCCATGCCGCAGTGGCCAAATCCATCGTCCCGGGCTACCGAAAACTCCACAGGTTTTTCGAGGACGAGTATCTGCCCGGCTGCCGCCAGACTCTGGCAGCGCATGCTCTGCCCGGTGGGGAGGACTTCTACGCCCGCGAAGTCCGCTATTTCACTACGCTGCCACTTTCCCCTGAAGCAATCCACGGCATGGGCCTCCGCGAGGTGGCGCGCATCCGCACGGAGATGGATGCCGTCATGCGCCAGACCGGGTTCCGGGGTAACTTTGCCGATTTCGTACTTTTCCTCCGCGAAGACCCGCAATTCTATGCCAAGACCCCGGAGGAGTTGCTACGGCGAGCAGCCTGGATCTGCAAGCGGATGGATGGCAAGTTGCCCGCCTTCTTCAACCGGCTTCCACGCCAGCCGTACACGGTTGAACCTGTACCTGACGCGATTGCCCCGAAATACACTGCCGGCCGCTATGTGGAGGCGCCACGCAGCGGTACAAGACCTGGCATCTACTGGGTGAACACGTACGCCTTGCGCACCCGCTCCCTCTTTGCCCTGGAGGCGCTCACCCTGCATGAGGCTGTTCCCGGGCACCATCTGCAGATTGCCCTGGCAGGCGAAGCGGAGGATCTTCCCCCCTTTCGTCGCTCCGTCTATTTCCCCGCCTTTGGTGAGGGCTGGGCGCTTTACGCCGAGCGACTGGGATTGGAAGCGGGGTTTTACACTGACCCGTACAGTGACTTTGGCCGACTTAGCTACGAAATGTGGCGCGCCTGTCGCCTTGTGGTTGATACCGGCGTCCACGCCCAAGGCTGGACTCGTCAGCAGGTGATTGACTACCTCGCCGCGAACACCGCCTTGTCTTTGCATGAATGCACCACGGAGACTGACCGCTACATTTCCTGGCCCGGCCAGGCGCTGGCCTACAAGATGGGCGAGTTGAAGATAAGGGAATTGCGGGCGCGCGCGGAACAGGAGCTAGGCAGCCGATTTGACTTGCGCCGCTTCCATGACGAAATACTACGGAACGGATCTGTTCCGCTGAGCACTTTGGAAGCGATAATGAACCGCTACATCGCCCGCGAGAAGAGCACCGGGAACTGACAGCCCCCAGTGCCAGGACGCCCATGGGCTATGCTGGTGTGTTGCGAATTAGCGACACCGAATGAATATTCTCTTCATTGGCGATATCTATGGGCGGCCGGGACGCCGCATGGTGCTGGCACACGCGAAGGCCCTGCGGGCGCAGTTGTCAGTGGATCTGACGATTGCCAACGTGGAGAATTCCGCCGCTGGCTTTGGCGTCACCCCCAAGATTTGTGACGAGATGCTGGCCGCCGGCGTAGACGTACTCACCTCAGGGAATCACGTCTGGGACAAGGCCGAAGTCTATGGCTATCTCAACCAGCAGCCACGCCTTCTACGCCCAGCAAACTATAAGGCGTCGCTGCCGGGCAAAGGGCTGACGATTTTCAATACGGCAAAGGGTGTGCCTTGCGCCGTGATGAATCTGCAAGGGCGCACCTTTATGGCGAGCATCGACGACCCGTTTGAAAAGGCGGAGGCGCTGCTTGCAGAAATACCCGAGGACGTGAAGGTGCGCTTTCTCGATTTTCATGCTGAGGTGACCAGTGAGAAGGTAGCCATGGGCTTCTACCTTGACGGACGGGTGAGCGCAGTTATCGGTACGCATACCCATATTCCAACCGCCGACGAACGCGTACTCCCCAAGGGAACGGCGCTGCAGGCGGACGCAGGCATGACAGGCGCGTATCTTTCGGTGATTGGAGCGACGCCGGAATCCGCATTGCAGCGGTTTCTCTCAGCCATTCCAAACCGGCTGGAGGTAGCCGAAGGAGACCCCCAACTGCGCGGTGCGCTGATTGATGTGGACGAGCAGACCGGCAGGGCACGACGGATCCGGCGCGTAAAGGTAGAGGGACTCGACCACCCCCACGTAGAGCTGGACGATTGCTAGTCGCGGTATGCCGCTACCTGGATTTTTTCTTGCTGTCCTCGTGTGAAGAGTATTGCTTCGCAGGAGCCGCCATAACAATGGGAATGGTTTTCTCATCCTCATAGATCTCGTGATAGTCGCCGTAAGTCTGGTAGCCCTTGGCGATCACCTGAATCAGAATCTTCCCCTGAGGAATGGGCGGCACCGTCACTTTGCCTTCGTTGGAGGTACGCAACTCGTAGGAAGTAATGATCTTCTTCCCAAGCTTTACCACGGAGCGCCCTTCCACAAACCGTACAATCACGCTAGCGCGGGGAATGGGCTTGTCCCGGTCGTTCATCACCTCCACGGTGATGGCTGTGAGGTCAGGGTCAGCGGCTAACGCGGGCATGGCAAGCGCCAACCCGAAAACGGCAAGAAGCAGGATGTGCAGGGCGTTGCGCATCTCTTGATTATCGCAGAGACGGTTCATGGGTTCTCCAGGGAGCAGGTGCTTGCCGGCAAACGGTGCCGGTTGCGGGCCACCAGACGGTAAAGCCAGTCGCCTAGCGGGTTGCCGAACGGCGTGAGTCCAATGAGCAAACATGCGGTGACAACCGGGTGTACCAGCAGCGTACCCGCCATGACCAAATAAAAGACGGGCATCCGTAGCCAGATCTGTTTCACAGCGCGCCACCCACCCCACAGACGCCCCGCGCCAGGCACACCCGTACACAGCACCATTTCGGTAGGGTTCCTTGCGATGGGAATTCCGGTGGCCCTAGCTTCTGCGCTCTGTAGGGTTGCGTAGCGAAAGCGCCCAAACCAGTCGAGCGCCCGTAACAGCCCCACGCTGCGTTTACAGAAACCGCAGTCGCCATCATAGAACACGGTATGTTTCGCCCAGTATGCCATGGCGATTGCCGGATGCAATTCTTCGTCTAGCGGATTCCCCCATCGCGACTATCCACTACGAACCGCGCCGGGATGCCCTGCACCTGGCAGATGGCCTCCGCCGCCCGGTAGCCGCTGATCACCGCGCCTTCCATGGTGGAGGGCCAGCCAGTATTGGTCCAATCTCCTGCCAGGAAGAAATTCCGCAGACGGGTACGTGGGCCGGGGCGCCGCGCTTCAAAACCAGGGGACGCGACGAAGGTGGCTTTCGTTTCCCGTGTTACCCAAGCGCCGGTGAGGGTGGCGCGGCCAACTTCGGGCAGAAACTCCGCCAGTTCCTTCAGCGCGAGGTCCACAATTTCCTGCTTACCCATGGTTTCAAGCGTGCGCGAAGCGCCACGATAGCTCAGCAGGGTGCCGCCTTCTTTTGCGAAGAACCATTGGATGTTGCGGTCGAGCAGGGCAGCATGCGGCAGGTTAGTAACGGGCTGACGAAAGCGCAGGTGGATTCCAGCTATCGGCGAGTGACTTGTTTGGCACATTCCCGTTTCCAGAGAGGGGAATAAACTGCAAAGCCGCTCAAAGGGGAGCGCGGACACGAAGGCCCCGGCCTCCACCTGTTCGCCGTTTACCTCGATGCCCAGCAGGCGGCCGTCCGCTTCACGAAACCCTGTCACTGCGGAGCCCAGGTGCAGGTGCAGTCTTGGCTGCCTGGCGAAATGATCCGCAGCATACAGATCCCCCAGTAGCACCTTTGGAACTCCCATCTCGTAGTTCCCTTTTCCAGCGAGGAAGCCTAAATAAATCAACCGGATACCCTGCCAGGCGGACATCACTTCCAGGGTTTCGTTTACTGCACTCACCAGCACGGGCGCCCAGAAGCGGCGCAATGCGTTTTCGGTTTGGCCATGGCCGCGCAGCCACTCACCCATTGTCAGGGTGTCGAGTAACGGACCCCGCCGCACGTCACGTCGCACGGCGATCATTCCGCGCGAAATGGACAGCTTATCGGCCAGCGAAAGAAATCGTATACCGGCGAAGGCCTCGGCAAAGTGCAACGGGGCGGGCAGAAGACCGGCGCGGAGTGTGCTTGATCGGCCACCGGGCTCGAGGAACGTGAACTGGGAGTAGTACTCCACCAAGTGCTCGATGCCCAGCCTCCGATAGAGGTCCTGCAAATTGCCACAGCAGCGCATTAGAATATGCTGCGAGTTATCCAGCCGGATGCGGCCATCTCCGTCCGGCACTTCGTAGGACGCCGCGCGGCCGCCCGGAAATCGCCTGGATTCGTAGACATCCACGTCAAAACCCTGTTCGGCCAGTACCCATGCAGCGGAAAGTCCAGAAAGTCCCCCGCCCGCGATCGCTACCCTCATGCCGCTTTTCGCAACCCCGCGCACTCGGTAGACACTTCCCTGGTAGCGAACTTCAGGGCAACGCAGCCGCCGAAGCCCGCGTCGCTGTAACAATTCCTTACAATAAGAGGAAAGCCCATGATTCGAATTCTTCTTCTTGTCGCCCTCACCCTGCCCGCGCTTTTCGGCCAATGTAATCAGGAACTGGGAACCCCCACCTTGCCCCGCATCCAGGGTTATCTGCAGGACAGCACCGGAAAGCCCATCACGGGCGCCAAGCTCGAGATGGTACGCCTGAAGCCCGATGGATCTGAAGCGGAAGTGGTGGATTCCCGCACTACCGACGGCAAGGGATACTTTCGATTCAAGCGTAGCAAGGACCAGATCTACCGTGTCCGGTTGTTGATTCCAGATCGGAAGCTGGAAGCCCTGAGTATCCGCCAGGGCGGCATAGGGATGCGCACCGGCGGGGGACTGATGAACTTCTTGTTCCTTGTCGACAAGACTCCCTGCGTTTCGATCCAACTAACCCGCTAGGCATAACTCACGCACCGGGTGGAATGCTTGGGGCGTGCTGGCGCATCCACGCACAAGTACATCCACGCACCGTTCCGTAACCAGCGGCATCTACGAAAGTGCAAATGGCCCCATCCACAAATACCGCGTCTTTGCCGTACCAAGCCCTTCTTGTACTTTCTTTCGGCGGTCCCAATCAGCCGGAGGACGTGATCCCGTTCCTAGAGAACGTCTTGCGCGGGCGCAACGTGCCCCAGGAGCGGATGCTTGAAGTGGCGGAACACTACTATCACTTTGGTGGCAAAAGCCCCATCAACGAGCAGAATCTTGCCCTGATTGCAGCACTGCGCGCGGAGATGGATTCCCACGGACTCTCGAATTTTCCAATTTATTTCGGCAACCGCAATTGGCACCCGCTGCTCGAGAACACGATGCGACAGATGGCGGCCGACGGCATCTCGCGCGCCCTATGCCTCACCACCAGCAGTTTCAGCAGCTACTCCGGCTGCCGCCAGTACCGCGAGAATATTGCGGCTGCCCGCGAGGCGATCGGCGAAGCGGCGCCTCGCTTCGACAAGATCCGGGTTTGGTACAACCACCCGCTGTTCATCGACGCGGTGGCAGCGCGAGTGCGGGAGGCAAGCTCGGGTATGAATCCAGAGCAGCGGTTGTCCGCGCGCCTTGTCTTCACCGCTCATAGTATCCCGTCCTCCATGGCAGCGTCCTGCGACTACGAAAGGCAGCTCAACGAAAGCTGCCGGCTGGTTGCTGAAGCTGTGGGAGGGCACCCCTACGTGCTGGTGTACCAGAGCCGAAGCGGGCCACCCAACCAGCCCTGGCTGGAACCCGACATTGGGGACTACATCCGCGCACAGCACGCCGCGGGTGACCAAAGCCCGATTGTAATCGTACCCGTTGGGTTTGTATCGGACCACATGGAAGTGATGTTCGATCTTGACGAAGAAGCCCGCCAGATCTGCGATGAACTTGGCATCGCGATGGTTCGTGCAGCGAGTGTCGGTGCCCATCCTCGTTTCGTGGAGATGATCCGTCTGCTGGTGGAAGAGCGGCTGACTGAGAACCCCCTGCGCCTCTCCATCGGCCAGTATCCGCCGAACCACGACGCCTGCCCAGAGAACTGCTGCCCTCCGATGCAGCGTCCCGCGCACGCGGGGCCAGCGACGCCGCATGCGTCCGCGGCACGGTAACTGGAGTCCGTCATGAAGGCAAGACGTATGCAGCCGGGACCGGGGCAGGAATCGGTGTGGGACTTCCCCCGGCCACCGCGCCTGGAACCCGTCTCTTGCCCAGTTCGCGTGGAATTCGCCCAATACGTAATTGCCGATTCCCAGCTCGCGGCGCGCATTCCCGAAACCAGCCACCCGTCCACCATTTACATCCCGTGCGAAGACATCCGCATGGAGTTCCTCCAGAGTTCCCCGGGAACCAGTTTCTGCGAATGGAAGGGGCTGGCTACCTTGCCTTCTACCCAGGCCGGATGGATGCCGTCTCCTTGGGGGATGAGCGAGTGCGGGTTCAGCGCGGCGATTACCACGGCAGTTGGATTCGTGCGAATATCGTCGGCCCCTTTAAGGGAGATTCCGGCACCTGGGGATGGTAACCTTCTAGCTGCTCGCCCTTAGAACCGGCAGGCCCTTTCTGCCCGGCAAGCTAGAATGGTGGCAGCGCATGACAAGAAGGTGGCTGCAGTTGGGTGCGATTGGCGCTCTTGCGTTAGGGCTGTGCCTCACTTGGATCGCTTTCCAAGTTCGCGCGGAGGCAAACATTGACGACGCCCAGGCTGCTGAGATCCTGATTGTCCTGGGCGCCGCTGAATACCGCGGGCGCCCTTCCCCCGTATTGGAGGCGCGCCTAAAGCATGCCCTCGCGCTGTATCAAAAGGGACTGGCCCGTTACGTCCTCACTACGGGCGGCGCTGGCGGCGACCCCCGCTTTACCGAGAGCGAGGTTGGCCGTAATTTTCTGATCAGCCACGGCGTGCCCACCGAAGCTATCGTCATGGAAAGCGAGGGCGAGAGCACCATTTACTCGGCGGTAGCGACAGCCGAGATTATGCACCGCATGCAGTTGCATTCCTGCATTGTGGTAAGCGACGGCTATCATCTGTTCCGCGTCAGGCGAATCCTGGAATCGCGAGGAATGCGTGTATTCACTTCCCCTCGCCCGGAGCGGGTACGCAGCCGCAGCGAAGAGTGGCGTCTTTATTATCGCCAGGCGGCGGGTTATCTACTCTGGCTGGCCGGCATTCACATTTAGGTTTCCGTTACCCGGATCACTTTGTCCCGGTTGGTGATGATCGCGTCCCGCACGTTCTGCCCGACCTGTTCCCCTCGTGCTTTCTTCCCCGCGCTGATTGCGATACGATTTCGAGCACCTATGATGCGCATTACGATTGCCCTGTTCCTTTTTGCGACTACGCTACTATCGCTAGCTGGATGTGCGCGGAGTTCTGCAGCCAGAACCATCACTGCCGAGGAACTCCCGCGACAAGATCCGTGGTGGTTAAGGGCCGGGCAAATGATTGGGGTGAGCTTCGGCGCACCCACGGAGTTTTCGCTCCCTGCAGAAGATCATCGAAGGTCCCCTGCGGGGTGGACCCCGGCGCGCCTTCGTAATTCGCTGAATCAGGACGACCTCTATGTGGACATGACCCTCGCCCAGGTGCTGGACGAGCGCGGTTTGGATGCCACTACCGAGGACATCGGCGCCTTCTTCCGCGATGTGCGTTACCGGCTATGGCATGCCAATCTTGTTGCGCGCCGCAACCTGAAGCGGGGAGTGTCCGCCTTGGAATCCGGGACGCCGAAGTACAACGCACATGCCAACGACATCGATTTCCAGATTGAGGCGGATTTCATCGGCTTGATGACCCCCGGATTACTGAAGACTTCCAATGACTACGCCTATCGCTTTGGACGCGTGATGAATCACGGTGACGGCATCCTGGGTGGCGCCTTTGTTTCGGCGATGTACGCCGCCGCATACTTTGAAAGCGATCCCCGCAAGCTGGTGGAAACCGGTCTCGCCGCGCTGCCCGCGCATAGCGACTACGCGAGACTGATTGCCGATGTCCTGAAGTGGCACAAGGAAAAGCCGGATGACTGGAAATGGAACTGGCAGCAGATTCAGGACAACTGGGACAAAGATGAACCCTGCCCCTCGGGCGCGCTGCTCCCGTTCAACATCGACGCCAAACTGAATGGCGCCTACGTCGCCCTGGGTCTTCTCTACGGCAACGGTGACATGGGGGAAACACTCGACATCAGCACCCGCGCCGGCCAGGATTCCGACTGTAACCCCGCCAGCGCCGCGGGAATTTTGGGTGTCGTCTTGGGCTACAAGGCGATCCCGGACGTCTGGAAGAACGGCATCGATGAAATCGCCGACGAGAAGTTCGCCTACACTGTGTATTCGTTGAATGAGATCGTCACCAGCACGGAGAAGCGCGCTGTGGCTCTGGTGGAACGGAATGGCGGAAAGCTCGACGGCGGCGTGCTCACAGTGGTTCCGCAAGCCGCCCAGCCTTTGGACATTCCGCTCTGGAATGACTATGGCAAACCAGTGGAGCGCATCGCGATTACCGACAGCCGCTGGAACTTCGCTGGCGCCTGGACCAACGACGAGCGAAACGGCGTCGTCATCCGTAGATCAAGCGAGAAGGCTGGCGCGGAGGCCTCCATCTCGTTTGAGGGTACCGGCGTCCTGCTGGTGGGGACCTTCCTACCCGAGCAGGAATCGGGCATGGCGGAAGTATATCTGGACGACCGTCCGGCGGTCCGCATTGACGTTAGCTCAGACGAAGACCAGCCGAAAGACCACGAGGCGCTGTTTCACGACTTCGACCTCAACCCCGGCAAGCACACCATCCGACTGGTGGTGCTGGGGAAACCTTACAAAGATGACGGAAAGCCGCGCGTGACCCTACGTGATCTGGTGACTTTCCAGAAGTAGCGTCTATCTCTATCCTCCGGCGGGCATGCGATAGAATGCGGTTTCCACAAGAGGTGATCGCCATGACTACACTTTCCCGGCGCGACCTGGGGCGAACCGCCGTCGCGATGTCCGCTCTTAGCTATTCACGGGTGCTTGGTGCGAACGATCGTGTGGGCGTAGGGTACATTGGGCTGGGGAACCGTGGCGACCAGGTGCACGACGCCTTCCTGGAGCACGGCGACAATGCGACGGTCGCCATCTGCGACCTGGTGCCCGAGTACCTGGATCTTGCCGCGAAGAAATCCGCAAGCCGCGGTGTCGCCACCCGGTATACCGACTACCGGAAGCTTCTTGAAGACAAGAACGTGGATGCCGTCGCAATCTGCACGCCAGACCACTGGCATGCCGTGATGTTCGTTGCTGCGTGCAAAGCGGGCAAAGACATCTATGTGGAGAAGCCACTGTCGCTGACAGTTTTCGAGGGGCGACGGATGGTGGAGGCGGCGGAGAAGTATAAGCGTATTGTCCAGGTCGGTCTGCATCGGCGGTCGTCGCCGGAGATTCGCACGCTCGCCGAACGGGTAAAGGCTGGGGAACTTGGCCAGCTCTCCGCCGCCCGATCCTTTCACGTGCGCAACGATTGGCCGGTAGGCATCGGCAGCCCCGCGGATTCCGCTCCGCCCAGCCGGGAGGTATGGGAAGCCTGGCTGGGGCCAGCACCCTCGCAGCCGTACAACCGCAATAAGGCCTGGTACAACTTCCGCTGGTTCTATGATTTTTCCGGCGGCCAACTCACCAACTTTGGCGTGCACTACAGCGATGCTATGCGCATGATGATGCAGCTGACGGTACCTCGTACGGTTACCGCCCTGGGTGGCAGATACGTGGTGAACGACAACCGGCAGATTCCCGACACTATGGTGGTGCTTTGGGAATACGATGCACCCGTGGCAGGCGACCCCTCGCAGCGGAGTACGGTTCTGAATTCCTACGAACAGTACAACGGCAATGGAGCGCCGGGGAACCTCAAGCGAACCGAGCTGGAGTTTCGTGGCACCAAGGGCACGCTCTATCTGCACAATGGCAACTGGGAGATTGTGCCCGAGCAGACCCACTCCCTGCCCACCAAGCCCAACGATCCCACCAGCCGCGACACCAGTGACTGGCGAGCGTCCTTCAAGCCGGCGATGGAAGCCAGTTCTGGCAAGGGCAGCGCCGACACAGCATTCCACAGCCGCAACTTTTTAGATTGCGTGAAGAGCCGTAAACAGACCAATTGCGACACCCTTGAAGGGCATCGTAGCAACGTGGGTCCACTGATTGGAAATATCGCCCACAAGTTGAAAAGCACGCTTGTCTTTGACGAGAAGTCCGAGCGCTTCTCGAACCATCCAGCGGCCAATGAGTTTTTGCATTACGAATACCGCAAGGGCTTCTCCATCGAACTCTAGAAGCGGAGTTCCATGGAATCGCAAACACGGCTTGGGATAGACTTGGAGCGTCATGACCTCTGGGTATTCATCTGAACCGAGATCCGGTGCCACGCGCCGCGATATTCTGCGTTGTTCCGCGATTGCTGGCTCCGTGGCGCTCAGTTTTCCAGCGATTCTGCGGGGGCAACGCAACGCAAAGCCGAATATCGTCTGGATTCTGGCTGAGGACTTCAGCGCGGATCTCGGATGCTACGGCAACAAGACGGTCACGACGCCGGTGCTCGATAAGATGGCTTCCGAAGGCGTGCGCTTCCAACGCGCCTTCACCACTTGTCCGGTATGCTCGGCAAGCCGCTCCGCGTTTGGCACGGGAATGTACCAGACCACCATCGGTGCGCATAATCATCGCAGCCACCGCAACGATGGCTATCAACTTCCCCAAGGCGTGGATACCATCTCGCGTCATCTTCGGCGCGCGGGCTACCACACCATCAACCTGCGCGAGGAATTCTCACCCGGAGCACGCGGCGCGGGCAAAGATGACTTCAATTTCAACGTCAGCGAGCCCTGGGATTCGAATTCCATGAAGGATCGTCCCAAAGACAAGCCGCTCTACCTGCAGGTGAACTTCTCGGCCACCCATAAAGGCCCGGCCTTTGTGCAGGCCCGCAGGGAGATGAAGCGCATTCCACCGGAGAAGGTAGAACTACCGCCGTATTGGCCAGATCACCCCGTGGTACGTGATGAGTACGCAAACTACCTGGAATGTGCAGACTTGCTTGACCGGCAGGTGGGTCAGCTATTCGACTACCTCCGCGCGGAGAAGCTGCTCGAGAACACCGCAGTGTTTTTTATGGGCGACCATGGCCAATGTCTGATCCGGGGAAAACAGTGGCTCTACGATGCAGGGTTGCGCGTGCCTCTGATTGCCTGGTATCCAGACACTTGGAAGGGAGGGCAGGTACGCGACGATCTTGTGCTTTCGATCGATATGACCGCCACCACGGCTTTGTTGGGCGGCGCAAGCCCGCATCGGCCCATGCAGGGCCAGGACCTGTTCGCTGACCCTGGCAAGCAGCGCGACGTTGTTTTTGGAGCGCGTGACCGCTGCGACATGACGGTGGACCGGATCCGCTCTGCCCGCGGCCAGCGTTACAAGCTCATTCGCAACTTCATGCCAGAGCGACCTTACACGCAGTACAACGAGTACATCGAGCGCCAGTACCCCACGTTGGGCGTGATGAAGGAGTTGCACGCGCAGGGTAAGCTCAACCCGGTGCAACAACTCTTCATGCAGCCGCGGAAGCCCGATTGGGAGCTGTACGATTCGCAAGCGGATCCTCACGAGGTAAAGAACCTGGCTGACGACCCTGCGCACAGTGCCACGCGAGATCGCCTCGCCGCACGGCTCGACGCGTGGATCGAAGAGAGCGGTGACATGGGCAGAGTCCCGGAAGAGAGCTATACGTATCGTTAGGCTGGGGGGAAGATAAGTGCTCGGCCATTGAGAAAAGCAGGACAACTGATCGCATGAGCGCCTCAGGTTGCTTTAGCATCCGCCGATTTGTTACCATTGAAGCGCCTCAAATGGATCACTCCTTTTCCATTGGCCTCCAAAATCCAACCACGGAGACCTGTTTTTTTTAGATGAGCTTCACCATTTTTCTTGGTAACTTGCCAACCTGGGTAACCGCGGAAGATATTCAGTCATGGCTTATGGCTGATAATTTCGTGTGCGATTCGATTAAGGTCATTCGCAGCCCAGAAACCCAGGAGTCCAAGGGCTTCGCTTTCGTCGAGGCGCCCAACGCCGAAGAGATGCAAGCGATCATCAAGCGGTTCGATCGTGCCCCGCTTGATGGCAAGCTGCTGCGTGCCAACCCTGCGCAGCCGCCTCGATCCCGCAACGAACGCAGGGATGGACCGGTCGGACCAGAGCGCCGAAGCGCTGCTCCTCCACAAGCGAGTGCATCCACGGATGCAGGCGCCGGTGCACGAGCACGTGGCCCTCGTCGTGGCAGCTCTGCTGCTGGCGGCAAGAAGCAAAACGCTCCCAAAACAGCGTTTGCTGAAGAGCTGGCCAAGGCCCTTTAGTTTGTGAAATTTACGGAACGCCTCGTGGCTTGTCCCTTGACGGGTGCAAGCTGCGGGGCCTTTCGTTGTTTCGTGTCTGCTGCACTCCTCGCCTTTCCCCGTCTGAGGTCCCTGCTCCCGTCAACACTGCCATCCCGTACTCCTTGTTTCTTGATCTCTGTGCGTATTTCAATCGGCTTAGCAGCCTTACAGGTTTTAATACGGGAAACGCTGAATGGGCGGGATCCAGATCCTGAAGCGATTTGGTGGTGATGCGCTCCGCTCAAGATTTCATCTGCATAAGCGGAAAATTCCTGCTCCATCGCCCTCGCGGTTACGATAAGCTGACGAGGTATGAAAGGAGTTACGGGTATGGCAGAGAAGGAACCGGCCGTTACCTCGCGCCGGGATTTGTTAGCGAATACGGGGAAGGCCGTTGGAATTTCCGCGCTCGCCGGGGTGATGCTTCCGCATGTCCACGCAGCCGAGAACAACACCATTCAAATTGCCTTGGTAGGCTGCGGCGGACGCGGTACGGGCGCGGCTATGAATGCGCTTTCCGTGAAGAACGGCCCTACCAAACTGGTAGCGATGGCCGACGTGGTGCCTGCGAAGATGAACTCCAGCTACGACCGGCTGAAGACGCAGCTCGGCGATCAGGTGGACGTCCCGCAAGAGCGGCGTTTCCTGAGCTACGACGCCTATAAGAATGCCATGGACGCACTCAAGCCCGGCGACGTGGTGATCCTGGGTACGCCGCCGGCTTTTCGCTGGGTGCAGTTTAAGTACGCCATCGACAAGGGGATCCACTGTTTCATGGAAAAGCCCGTCACCGTCGACGGGCCCACCACGAAGCGTATGTTCGAGCTGGCAGATCTGTCGATTCAGAAGAACTTGAAGGTAGGCGTGGGGCTGATGGTGCGGCATTGCCGGGCTCGCCAGGAATTGCACCGGCGCATCCAGGACGGCGAGATCGGCGACATCATCGCCATGCGCGCGTATCGCATGGGCCAAGGCGGCGGGACGGCTGGCCCCAGACCCTCGGACGAGAGCGAGCTCACCTACCAGATCAAGCGCTTCCACGCTTTCCTGTGGGCGAGCGGCGGCGTGTTCAGCGACTATTACATTCACCAGATTGACGAGTGTAGTTGGATGAAAGGCGCATGGCCAGTGGAGGCCCATGGCGTCGGCGGCCGGCACTATCGCGGGGATTCGCTGGATCAGAACTTCGACACCTATTCCGTGCAGTTCGTCTACCCTGACGGTTCACGGCTCTACTTCGACGGCCGCAACATGAAGGGGGCACGCGACGAGTTCGCGAGCTATGCCCACGGATCGAAGGGCTCGGCTGTCATTTCCACGTTGTCGCACACGCCGGGCATCACCCGGATCTATCATGGGCAACAGATGCCGTGGGTAGCTAACCGACAGCAACTGCCTTTGCCACCTGATCCCAATGTGGCCTGGGCCTTCCCGCAACCAGAAGTGAGCCCATACCAATACGAGTGGGACGACCTGATGGAAGCCATCCGCGAGGACAAACCCTTCAATGAGGTGCGCCGCGGCGCCATCGCCAGCCTGGTGACCAGTATGGGTCGCATGGCTGCCCACACTGGCCAGATCATCACCTACGAGCAGATACTGAACTGTCCGCATGAGTTTGCGCCGAACGCGGACAAACTCACCATGGACGGGCCAGCCCCACTCAAGTTGGGGGCGGACGGCAAGTACCCGGTGCCCGAACCCGGCATCAAGATCGACCGCGAATACTAGCCCCCAGGGCGGCACGCGCTGAAAGTGTGCCGCCCCTTGGCTTCTCGTCAGCGCCAATCAGGCACCCCATCCAGAGCGCCGCCGATTGATCTGACGCTGCTCCCGCCGTCCCACCGCTCGATTCCAGCCATTCCATTGACTGCGATAGCATGCAGGTGCAATGCGAACCGTCATCATTGGTGGCACAGGCCACATCGGGACTTACCTGACGCCTCAATTGGTGGAGGCTGGCTGTGAAGTGCTTTGTGTTAGCCGAGGGCTACGGGAACCCTATCAAGCCCACCCGGCTTGGGCCAAAGTTGAGCAATGGCGGTTAGACCGGGTGGCCGAGGAAGCTGCGGGTGCATTCGGTCGTCGACTGGCCGAGTGGAGGCCGGAAGTGGTTGTGGATCTCACCTGCTTCCGGCGCGAGAGCGCGGAGCATCTAGTGGAGGCGCTGCGGGGATACGTCGGACACTTTCTGCATTGCGGCACCATTTGGGTGCATGGGCATAGCATCGAGGTCCCTACGACGGAAGCCGCTCCGCGGGAACCTTTCGGCGACTACGGGATCCAGAAGGCGGCCATCGAGCGCTACCTACTCGATGAGTCCCGCGAACACCAGTTCCCCGCAACAGTTCTACATCCAGGCCACATCGTTGGCCCTGGTTGGAATCCGCTGAATCCCGCTGGACATTTTCATCCGCGAGTGTTCGCGGATCTTGCCGCGGGACGGGAATTGCTATTGCCGAATCTCGGCATGGAAACCGTGCACCACGTCCACGCCGGGGATGTGGCGGCGGCGTTTCTCGCGGCGATCCGGAAGCGCGATATGGCGATTGGGCAGAGCTTTCACGTTGTTTCCGGCGCAGCACTCACATTGCGGGGTTACGCCGAGCGGATGGCGCAGTGGTTCGGCCGGGAAGCGAATCTGCGCTTTCTTCCCTGGGAAGAGTGGCGTACCACCGTGTCCGAAGAGGAGGCGGCCGCTACTTGGGATCACATCGCTCATTCCCCCAACTGCAGCATCTCCAAGGCACAGCGCTGCTTGGGATACATCCCCCGATACTCGTCACTCGAGGCAGTGCAAGAGGCCGTGACCTGGCTGCGAAGCCAAGGAGGGTTGGGAGGAAGCCTCGGGTAGAAACGATTGCCGAAGGGCTAGTTGGCTTCCCAATTGTCGTTGTTGGTGGTCCAGCGGCCGTCTTTCTTCTGCATATCGAAGGTCTTGCGAATGGTCTTGCCACCCTTCTTCCCGGTGATGGTAAGCGTGGCGGTGCTCTCACCCTCGCTGGCCTCTACCACCTCAATGCCGGTGGGTTCCTCGCCCTGCATCATCTTCACGAACTTCACACCGTCTACCCCCTCAAAGTCCTGTGGATAGCGGGCGAGTTTTTGAATCGCCTCAAGATCTGTTGCGGCGACGGCCTTGCGCATGGCAAGGTAGGCCTTCACGGAATCGAGGTTCTGCGCATCGGCACCCCGTTTCAGCGGCCCCTTCGTCACTACGGGCGCTTGCTGTGGATCCACCGCAAACTCAAGCGCAACCGCGAAGCGCAGGTCCCCCATCGTGCGCTCCTCCATCTCCAGGGTGCCCGCAACAAGCTGCTCGGTATGCATGGTCAGCTCCAGGGCCTCCATTGTTCCAGAGAGGCTAATGCTGGTGTCATGATCGCTACTGACCACATTGAGCGTCGTGTAACTTCGGTCGTCGCTGAACTCCAGCGTGATCGCGTGAACATCTCCTTGCTGCTTCACCTCAAACAACCCAAACGATGCGCGCAATTGATCATGGGTCACCGGAACGTCGCTCAACACAATCCACGTGACGAGCGACCCTCCAACAAAACTGCTGGGCAGCCGAACTGCGGTTGCTTGCGTCAACGGGAAGTCTTTTCCGTTTAGAGTGAGCGTCCCTGATACACGATCTGCGAGTAGCGCGGGAACGATCAAGGTAAGTCCAAGGGCAAGACAGAGGAACTTCGATAAGGAAGCGTGGTGAAATCTCATGCGTAACTGAGAATACACCTTTATTGGTCGATTTGGTCCCACCATAATGCATCGACAGGAAGCAAATTCCCCAGTTGACATGGACTCGGCTGCCTGGTGGTGTGCCCCGGATTCTGTCAAGGCGACAGGGGCACTCATGCTAACCTGAGGCTCGGCACGCATGATCACCCCTACTGCAACACTTCTCGTGAATTGTCCTGACCGGCGCGGCCTGGTGGCAGCCGTGTCTGGATTCCTCTACCGGCTGGGTGCCAATATCCTGCACGCCGATCAACACCAGGACAACGAGATAGGCCTATTCTTCATGCGCGTCGAATGGTCGCTAGAAGGGGTCGAGCTGACCGGCGATGCGTTCTCCGAAGCGTTCGCGCGTGAGGTGGCCGAACCTTACGGCATGCAATGGCGCGTGGAGTTCTCCACGCGCCGTCCGCGGATGGGCATCTTTGTTTCGCGCTACGATCACTGTCTGTTGGACCTGCTGCATCGGCAACGTAGCGGCGAATTGCTATGCGAAATCCCGGTTGTGATCGGGAACCACGACACCTGCAAGGGACTGGCAGAATACTACGGGGCGGAGTTCCATTGCATCCCCGTGACTCCCGCGACGAAATCCACAGCGGAAGAGGAGCAGGCAGCTCTCCTTGAACAGCACGGCGTTGATCTGGTTGTGCTGGCGCGCTATATGCAGGTGCTGTCGCCCGTACTGTTGGGCCGGTTCCCCGGGCGCGTCATCAATGTGCACCACTCGTTCCTGCCTGCCTTTGTGGGCGCGAAACCCTACCACGCCGCCTTTGAAAGGGGCGTAAAATTGATCGGCGCTACCAGCCATTACGTCACCGAAGAACTGGACGAGGGCCCCATCATCGAACAGGACGTCGTGCGTATCTCGCACCGTGACCAACTGCAGGACCTCATCCAGAAAGGCCGCGACCTGGAGCGCGTAGTGCTGTCGCGCGCCGTGCGCTGGCACCTCCAGCACCGCATTCTGCTCTACGGGAGAAAGACCGTGGTGTTCGACTAGGCTCGGAGGCTATTCCGTAACCACCCGAAGGCGCATGTTGCGGAACTCGGTGTCGCCACCGTGGTTCTGAACTGAAAGGTAGCCGCAACGGGGCCGTCCGCGGGTATCTTCGCTGCTGTTCTGGTCGTAGTCCTGAACAAGGGTGCCATTGATCCACCCGCGGATGCGAGTGCCGGTGGCGAGCACGCGAACAGAGTTCCACTCGTCAGGCAGCAGGCTCACCTTAGCAATCGCTGGTGTGACACTGTAAAGCGCGCCGGTAGCTGAAATAGGATCTTCCACCTCCCGCCACATCAGTTGCAACTCGTAGCCGGTATGGGCAGGAGTTTGATTTTCGTAGATGGGCGCCCGGAAGCAGATTCCGTTGTTGCAATTGGCTGGAGCGCGCACCTCGAAGTGTAGGTCGAAATCGCAGAATGAGATGGCGTAACGCAGGAATCCCACGTTGCCCGCGGCACCATCGCAGCGCAGGATGCCGTCACGCAGGCTGAAGGTGCTGAGGTGCTCACGGGCAGCGCGCTCGCGCAGGGGCGGATGGAATTCCTCCACCCAATCACGCAAGTCGCCCGCCCCCAACAGGTCAAGTTCCTCCGGCCCGCGTGGCTGCGCGCTGCCCGCGAACGGAAGGCTCGCGGGCAGCAGGGAAAGCAACGCAGCTCGGCGGGAGACTGGCATTGGCCTAGTTCTTCGCCGACGCGGCAATCTGCCTCAGCACGTAGGGTAGGATGCCGCCGTTGCGGTAGTATTCCACTTCCACTGGCGTATCCACCCGGATGATCACCTGGAACTGTTTCACACTTCCATCGGCGGCGGTTGCCGTTACTTTGGCCCGCTTCGAGCCGCTAATGCCTTCCACAACGTTCTCAACGGTGTAGACTTCCGCGCCGCTGAGTCCCAACGACTGGCGGCTTTCGCCTACAAGGAATTGGAGAGGCAACACGCCCATGCCTACCAGGTTGGAGCGGTGAATGCGTTCGAAGCTCTCAGCGATTACGGCTTTCACGCCCAGCAGGTTCACTCCCTTGGCAGCCCAGTCGCGAGAAGAACCGGAGCCGTACTCCTTCCCCGCAATGATCATCAACGGAGTTCCCTCGGCCTGGTACTTCACGGAAGCATCATAAATCCACATCTGATCGCCGGAGGGCTGGAATCGGGTGACGCCGCCTTCGGTGCCTGGCGCGAGTTCGTTTCGCAGGCGAATGTTGGCCAAGGTGCCGCGTACCATCACTTCGTGGTTGCCGCGCCGCGAGCCATAGGAGTTGAAGTCACCCGGAGGCACGCCAAGGCTCATCAGGTACTTGCCTGCTGGACTATCTTTGGCGATGTTGCCGGCCGGGGAGATGTGGTCTGTGGTGACAGAATCCCCCAACATAGCGAGTACGCGCATGCCTGTGAAGTCGTGGATGGCCGTTTCCGGATTCACCATGTCCTCAAAGTAGGGTGGTTTCTTGACATAGGTGGACGTGTCGTCCCACGCGTATGCATCGCCCTCAGGCACCGGGATCCCGTTCCAGGCAGCATCGCCCTCGAACACGTTGGCGTATTCCTTCGCGAACATGTCGGAGGTGACGCAGGCGGCCATGGTCTGGCTGATCTCCGCGGTGGTGGGCCAGATGTCGCGCAGGTAGACATCGCTGCCATCGGAGCCCTTGCCGATGGGGTCATTGGCGAGGTCGACATCAATCCGTCCGGCCA
>JAHCHD010000008.1 GCA_026129915.1 Bryobacterales bacterium | reverse complement strand
CCGACTCTGTGACGAAATCGCCGGCATCAAGGGGGCGACCAGTTACTCCAACTCTTCCTTTATGCGGATGAGCACCTCGCCCCACGCTGCGCGCATGCCGTCAGCCACGGCGCGGTTTGGGCAGCGGTTGTGGTTCAGCGTGATGCCTGTTTTTGCACCCGCGGGCGCAAGCTTGATCTCCACCAGTTCGCTGGGGCTGTGTCCCTCGCCCTCGATGGTGAAACGGAGTGTCTTCGGAGCGGCAATCTTCTTGAATGTGCCGGCGTGGCCATGCGCGTCTGTGAACCGTCCTCCTTCCTTGAAGTCACAGGTTGCTCCCTCGCCCAACCAGGCACCGCCACCGAAGGCTGCGAACACGACATCGGGTGAGGCCGCAACCGATTTCGTCACGCAAATGTTGTAGCCGTTGGGCCGGCCGTCCTTTTCGGTTACACCGCGGGCTGCCTCATACTCCACCATCAGCGTTGTGGTCCACCAGGCATTCACTTTGCGTTCCCGGAACAGGTAGTCCAACAGCGGTCGGCGTCCCGCGGCCACGCCTCCTTGGGAGTCCAAGTCCTTGAACCAGGCCTCCAGACCCTGCCCGGTTTCCTTGTTCGCCGTGGACTCGTCAACTGCAAAATCAGACTGATACTTCACTTGCATCGCAACTCCCCAGAAATCGTGTTCTTCCCGACGCTCATAGAACTATCAGAATCTGTTCCCCGCGCCAAGAAGAATCGCTTTCCCATTCCTGGTTTCGCCGCGCCACACACGGGCAGCAACGTGGGTTACTCAGGCTAGCAGCGCTGGGATAGGATATCAATCAAACAACGCCATGATCACCCGCCGCCAACACTTTTCCCTGCTTGCTGCTTCCGGAGCCGCCCTGCTGCACAGTTCCTGTGCCCGCACCGGGGCGCCCGGCGTAACGGCCACCCGTTCCCCCTTGCAGCCCGCCGCCTTCCTTGCTTTGCCGCTTGGGGCCGTGAAACCCCGTGGCTGGCTGCGCGAGCAGTTGCAAATCCAGGCCAGCGGACTCACCGGCCACCTTGATGAATTCTGGGATTCGCTTGACCCCTCCAAAAGCGGATGGCGCGGAGCCACCGGTGGCGAAAGCTGGGAGCGCGGCCCCTACTACCTCGACGGTCTTGTGCCTCTCGCCTTCCTGCTCGACGACGAGCGTCTGATTCCCAAGGCCAAGGACTGGGTTAGCTGGACCATCGAGAACCAGCGTCCCGATGGCGCCATCGGTCCCGACCCTGCAAAAGGCAAGTATGCCCGCGACTGGCAGGCCACGGATTGGTGGCCCAACATGATCATGATGAAAGTGCTTACCCAGTACGCTGAGGCCAGCGGCGATGCCCGCGTGGTGCCCCTACTGGATCGGTACCTGGTCCATCATCTTGAGAACGCGGAGAAGATTCCGCTGGTCGAATGGGCACGCGTGCGCTGGGCAGAAGAACTTCTCACCATTGCGTGGGTCTATAACCGCACTGGCAACCCACGGCTGCTTGAGCTTGCCCGCGTTCTCGCCACTCAGTCCTACGATTGGAAGGCCCACTTCGCCCACTTCCAGTTCCCTGGCAAAGTGACAAAGGACCAGGCAAAACTGCCCACACACGTCGTGAACAACGCCATGGCGCTCAAGACCAGCGCCGTGTACTGGCAGTTTTCGGGTGATCAATCAGACCGCGAATCCATCTACCAGCTTCTTCGCGTGATGGATGCGCACCACCTGATGCCCAATGGCGTCCATAGTGGCGACGAGCACTACGCCGGCAACAGCCCGGTACAGGGAACCGAACTTTGCGCGGTAGTCGAGGCGATGTATTCCTACGAAGTGTTGCTCTCGCTGTTGGGTGACCCCGTGTTTGGAGACCGTCTTGAACGGGCTGCCTTCAACGCCCTCCCTGCCACACTCAGCGGCGATATGTGGACCCATCAGTACGACCAGCAGCCCAACCAGATTCTCTGCACGCGTCACCCCCGCCAGTGGACCACCAACGGTCCAGATTCAAACCTCTTTGGACTCGAACCAAACTTTGGGTGCTGTACCGCCAACTATCACCAGGGGTGGCCCAAGTATGTCAGCCACCAATGGATGGCGACCCCTGACGGCGGACTTGCTGCCGTTGCCTGGGGGCCGTCTGAAGTAACCGCGCGCGTTCGTGGCGGTGCTGAGTTACGCATTGTTGAGGAGACGGACTACCCGTTTCGCGGCGAGGTGAAGCTCAGCCTCTCATTAAGCGAACCTGCCAGCTTCCCACTCGTGCTGCGGATCCCTGCCTGGGCCACTGGCGCCACCTGGCGCGTGAACGGGGACGCGGCCACAAGCGCCGAGCCTGGCGGATTCACCCGCATCGAACGGCAATGGAAACAGGGCGACCGCGTGGATCTGCAGTTCCCCATGGCCGTGCGCACCACTAGCTGGTTTAGCCAGTCAATTGCCGTTGAACGCGGCCCGCTGGTGTTCGCCCTCAACGTCGGCACTGAGTGGCGCAAGCTCCGCGACGCCGGCATGACCGCGGACTTCGAACTGCATCCCACCACCCCCTGGAATTACGCGCTGGCCCTCGATCCCGCCGATCCCAAGGGCGTTTCGATTGAAGTTCAGGATCCCGGCAAGATGCCCTTCGCCGCTGACTCTGCTCCTATCCGCATCGCGGTGGCAGCCCGCCGACTACCAGGGTGGGAGATGGAGAATGCTTCCGCCGCGCCGCCCCCGCCCAGCCCGGTGGCAACCACCGCACCCGCCGAACAGGTGACGCTGATTCCCTATGGCTCGGCCAAGCTGCGCATCACTTCCTTCCCTTGGGTGAAGCCAGAAGAGGGATAGACATGCGCTGCATTCCGCTCATAGCAGCGGATGCCTCCGCTTTTTCAGTGGAAGGGTGACTGGTCCCCCGGCAATGCTGGAGGCGTAAACGGCCTGCACCATCTCGATGGTCCACAGCCCGTCAATGGCCTGGCAGGCCGTCGCGCGATCCTGCTCGATGGCGGCGATCAGATCCCGCGCAAACAGGGTGTTCACCTGCGGATGCGTGGTAACTTCACTCGCGTCCGGCGCTGGAATTGGTTCCCAGTTTCCCCGCCACGACGGCGAGCGCACAATCCAGGCACCGTTGGGAATGTCGTTAATGGGAAACGCAATCGCACCTGTACTGCCGTATACCGTCACGCCATAACGGTGGCTATGCGGTCCACTGTTCTTCTGGGAATCGAAGGTTCCCATCAGGCCCTCTTGAAACTCAAAGGTCGCGTGAATGGCATCGCCCGCCACCGGCCCCACCGGCTCCGTGGGCTGCTTCTTCGGCCCCAACACCATTGCCGAGCAGCGCACCGGGCTCCCCGCAATCATTCGCATCAGGTCAAGACAGTGGGTGCCCAAGGTCAGCATGTCCTCTCCGCCCGCGCGGTGGTCTTCCTTGCCGCGCGCCCGCAGTTCCAGCACTTCGCCAATTGCACCCTCGCGGATCATCCGCACGCCTTCGATAGTGGCTGGGGCGAGCCGTGCCGTGTGGCAAACCTGCACCTTGCGGTTACCGATTGATAGCATCATTGCGTCGCCGTCTTCCAGCGTGGCGGCAAAGGCCTTTTCCATCAGCAGATGCGCGCCTGTCTCCGCGGCTGCCCTCACCATCGCCACCCGTTGGTCAAGCCAGCGCGGCCCAATCACCACCACGTCCGGTTTCTCTGCCCGCAGCATTTCCCGGTAATCGGCATAACCCTTTGCGGCGGAAGAGCGGGCCATCGCCTTGCTACGGCCAGCCTCCACAGGGTCAGCCACAGCGACAATGTCCACGTTGGCCACGCCCTGAAAGGCGATGTCGAGATTGTGCCCGTAGTTTCCCCGGCCCGTGTGACCGATAATCGCCACACGCCAACGGCGGGGCGCCGCCAGCATCATAGCGAGAAAGCTGCGTCGTTCCATGGCCATCATCATATTGAATTGCTTTGGCCAGGTAAGTTCGTTTGAGGCGGATCAGCCCCTTTTCGCCGGTACAGCACGAAGCCCTTGGTTTGGCCCACACGCTCATAGCGCTGGAGCCACTCCTGCAATTCGGGATACCGTAATATGGCCAGTTGCGGGTTGAAGGGCCCCAGCCCATCGGCAATCCACGTGGGTGCTTCGCGCGCCAACTCCCTCCGGTTCGCCGCTGCCAGCCCGGGATAGCTCACGTGGCTGCTTTCCAGGTGGCGGTCGGCGATCACACCCGTCAGCGGCTGGCTGTCGAGGAAGCGCGTCCCCATGGGCAGCCCCGCCAGCACATTTAGCTCGGGACGGTAGCCCCACACCAGCAGCGTATCGCCCGGCTGGGCCTCCTGCCGGATGCGTGTTGCCGCATCGCGCGCGTCCGCCCACAGTGCCAGATCGCGATGCGTGGCTGCCGATCCGCTTGCGTGCTCCCACGCCATCTGCGCCTGCGGCTTTCCGAAACGGATGGCCGGTGTCGCCAGCGTCACCGCCAGCAGCGCAACGCGAACCCGGAAGGGAATTAGCTTCAGCCCATGCGCGGCCAGCACCACAGCCACTGGCAGCAAGGCGAAGTAATAGCGCGGATAGAAGCGCCAGCCCCCGGCGACGCTAGCCAGCGCCAGCAAGAACCAGACTGCAAGCAGGGGCGCTTTCCGGTCAAGCCGGCGCAGGAAGTAGACCACCGCAGGGGCCATTAGCGCGGCATGAAAGCCAATCCAGTTTGCAGTGCGATGTACGCCCTCGGCATAGGGATGTTCAAGCGGCGTCTCTCTGGAATAGACTGCCCCCCAGGCCCACACCTGTTGCCAGTAGTCCTGCAGAGAACCCTGTGCCAGCAGCACCAGAGGGCCAATGCCCGCCCCCGCTGCATAGCCTGCCAGTACCTTTGGCCACTGGGGCCACAGCCAGACAACAGCCACCGGTAGCAGAAACAGAGCCTTGGCATTGGCCAGCAGTGCCGCCCCAGCCACCAGCCCGGCCAGCACCGGCCGATCCCGTGCCGCCAACCATGCCATGCCCAGGGCGAAGGGTACGGCCAGCAGATCCGGAGCCACCGACACCACCGCCGAGGGTATCCCGAACACCAGGAAGAACGCCATAAGCAGCGCCGCTGCCCGTGCTTCCCATTCCCCAAACAGCGCCCGCGCCGTACCGTAGCTCAGCCAGCAGCAGAGTAGCGCGAACCCCGCCCCCAGCAGACGCAACGGAGCGCCCGGCATCGCCCCTTCCAGCAGGTAGAACCACGCATACAGCGGAGGCTTGTCGAACCACAGATCGTGGTACAAAACCTTACCGTCCAGCAGCGCCCGTGCCGCGGCCATGCCATAGGATTCATCCACCCACAGCACGCCCACGTGGCAGAGCCGCGCGCCCACCATCGCCGCCGCCAGCCCAGCAAACAGCAGCCAGCGCGTGCGTTCCGAATGCCCAGACTGTAAATCGCCAACCATCTTCATTGCCACCCGTGCGCCTCGCCCACCATCGCCCGGCTCGTGTACCTTATCCTATCCTGCACTCATCTTGCAGCGTGCTGCGCCGCTCTCGCCCCTCGGCGTATTGCGGGTACCATAGAGAAGGTCTCTTCGATCTGGATGGGCAGCCCATTGCGCCTTATCTGGAACGGACCCAGCTACATTGATGACCCTCGCCTTTCTCGCCGTCGCCGTTGGCTTGGCGCTTCTCGTGTGGAGCGCCGGCCGCTTCGTGGAAGGCTCCGCCGCAACCGCACGCCACTTTGGTATGCCGCCCCTGCTCATCGGTATGGTGGTGGTGGGCTTCGGCACCTCGGCGCCGGAGCTAGTGGTATCTGTTCTCGCCGCCCTTCAGGGAAACCCCGGCATTGCGCTGGGTAACGCGTATGGCTCGAACATATCGAACATCGGACTCATCCTTGGCGTCACCGCGTTGGTCTGTCCAGTCATCGTGCATTCGCAGGTCCTGCGGAAGGAACTGCCCATCCTAACAGCCGTTACAGCACTGGCGGCCTGGCAAGTTTCGGACGGCACCATCAGCACTGGTGACGCGCTCGTGCTGATGGCGGTCTTTGCCGGACTCTTCGGCTGGTCAGTCTGGCAGGGTCTTCAGGATAAGGCCGATGCGCTGGCCACGGACATAGAGCACCATCTGGACTCCCGCGCCATGTCTCTGCGTATGGCCGTCACCTGGCTGGTGATTGGTCTGGTTCTGCTGGTAGTGAGTTCCCGCATCCTTGTTTGGGGCGCGGTGGAGATTGCCCACGGATTCGGCGTGAGCGATCTCATCATCGGTCTAACCGTCGTCGCGGTGGGCACCTCGCTGCCGGAACTGGCTTCATCGATTGTGGCCGTCCGCAAGTGTGAGCACGACATCGCCTTGGGCAACATCCTCGGTTCGAACCTGCTCAATACCCTGGCCGTGGTGGGGGTGGCTGGACTCATCCACCCCATGGCCGTGGGGCCGGAAGTATTCTCTCGCGACATGCTGGTGATGGCGGTTCTTACCGTTTCACTCTTCGGCCTTGGCTATGCTTTTGGCCGCCCAGGACGTCCGGGCCGCATCAACCGCATTGAAGGCGCCGCCCTCCTGGCCAGCTACCTGGCCTATACCGCGTACCTGATTAGCACTGTTGTCGGTAGCTAGGCAGACTGTAGATTTTCTGCGTCCAGATTGTACATCCTCGACGGCTTTTGTCATGCAGCGGACTCCGGGCTGAACCCCCGTCAAAGGCCTGGGGTGGTCGTTCCGATCTGCCTCGGTTTTTCCTACAAGCAGCCCCAGCCACCCTGCTGATAGTGCTCCGCGGGGAACGAGGGAAACTGTAAACCCAAATCCTGAGCGGTTTCATGGCTGCACGACGCCAATCTGGTGGAACGGCCGGCAAGGCCGAAAATAGGAGGATGGGATGTCACTGAATATCAACAGCGCACGAAGCTTCAACAATGGCCGCGGCTATAGCGTGAACGCGATCCGTGCTATGCAGCGCCAGATGGGAATCTCGGTCACCGGTTCATTCGACGATGGAACGCTACGGGGCGTTTTCAACTGGCAAGGTTCGTCCGATCGGATGGCATCTCTCGTTCCGGACGGGAAGTTCGGACAAAACTCCCTGGGCTGCCTGGTGGCGGAGATGCGGCGCGGTAGCCCAACGACTGACTTGTCTGAACTCGCCGCGTACCCGCACAATCTGCCCACCGGTAGCGGACCCAGTGAGAGTGCGGTGGTCTCGAGTTTCACAGTCACCGATCCGGTTCTGGTTGCACTTCGGGGCGATGGGGCTGGGTGGCAATTCCGCGGGAGATTCCGGGTGTACATTCGATTCAACAATGGGCTCGCCAATGTGAACCGCTATCAGTATCGGCAGTACATCCGTGGCACCGCCATCATCACGCCTGGAAGGTTCACGGGAAATCCGCCAAGCCTGGGGAACTGGTCAGCTACAGGTGCCCCCCAGGATGCCAGTGCCGAGTTTCGAGTTCCGGGTGGGTTGCGCCCCAGTGATTGGAGCGAAGACGGCATCGTAGCATTCGGGGCCACACGGAAATATGGCTACCGGAGCTCGAATGCCTTTATTGCGCCTGGCGAAGAGGACCGATATTTGCCTGACCAGCAGAATGGCAAGGAGTACATCTGCATCGACACATTCGGCATGATGGGCTCTCGCCGGGTTTCAGGCTCTCGGCTGCGGATGAATCTGCATTACAAGGGTGTGATCGTTGATGTGCTGAACAACAACCGAGTGGTGAAGCAGAAGGCCTGGACATACGTTGCAGAGGACATCATGACTTAGGAGCGTCGCGCCAGGCTTCGCGTTTCGCGCACGCAGCATCGCGATGCAAAGCGACCGCTATTTTGCACTCACATCCCGGGGAGTAATTGTTCTCTTCCGCCACACACATCGGCTTAACCGGCGCATGGCCATGCTTCGCGGCTTGGGGATGGAAGCGAGGTGAATGCCAGCCAAGAAAGGTTGATGACAGAAAGCACACGTAAGCTTGTGCAAGTTCAAGAAACTGGATCGTTGGTGTTAGGGTGAAGAAGGGGTTCTATATTAGCCCCAAGCATGGAAATATTGGGGGAGTTCCTGGAATGAAGCGCGGAAACACTTATTCACCGATTGTTTCGCTGATTGTGCTGCTGATGGCAGCACAGTTGGCAGATGCGTGTACACGGTTCGTTTATCACGGGACGAATGGGCGAGTGCTTACTGGGCGGTCGATGGACTGGAAGTCAGATTTGTTTACAAATCTGTGGATTTTCCCGCGTGGGCTGGAGCGAGACGGTGCAGCAGGAAAGACATCCTTACGGTGGACTACAAAGTATGGCAGTGTGATCGCGAGTGCGTATGAAGGATCAAGCAGCGATGGGATGAACGAAGCCGGGCTGATGGTGAACATGCTGTGGCTTGTGGAGTCAGAGTACCCGAAGCCGGACGGCAAGACGCCAACTTTAGCGTTATCCCTTTGGGCGCAGTATTACCTAGACCAGTTCGGAACGGTGGCAGAGGCCGTGGAGGATGCAGGCAAGCACACGTTTCTTGTGGTTACGGGGCCCGTGCCGGGCGACGACCGGCTGACGACAGTTCACCTTTCACTTTCCGATTCCAGTGGGGACAGCGCCATTTTTGAATACATTGGAGGCAAGATCACGATTCACCACGGGCGAGAGTTTCAGGTGATGACCAATTCGCCTACCTACGATGAACAGCTTGCGCTGGCGAAGTATTGGCAAGCCATTGGTGGCGAAGTAATGCTGCCGGGAACCAATCGTGCGGCCGACCGGTTCGCGCGGGCTAGCTTCTATGTAAACGCAATCCCCAAGACGGATGACCGGCTAGTAGCCACAGCCAGCGTGTTCAGCGTCATCCGCAACACTTCCGTACCCTATGGAATCAGCACTCCTGACCAACCCAACATATCATCCACGCGATGGAGAACCGTTGCTGACCATAAGGACAAGATCTACTACTTTGAGTCTGCGTTGACGCCGAATGTGTTCTGGGTGGATTTGACGAAGGTGAATTTCGCGACGGGCACAGGGGCGCGAAGGTTGCGGCTTGGCCCGAACCAGACCCGGGTTCTGGCAGGCGAGGTGAGCGCGCAGTTTGAGGCTGCGCCGCCTTTCAAGTTTATCGCCTTGGAGGAGTGAGCATTCCGGGAGAACGTTGGCGCATCGGAGCAGAGGGTTCCCGGACGGTTTCGGGGACATGGCGGAAGCACGCCGGAGATAGATTTTCCAGAACGTAGAATCCACTACTCACAGACATATTTATGTCTGTGAGTAGTGGATTGGTGATGTGAAAGTCTTTCGCCCCACCCAATAGTGGCTAGAACCCGAACCCGAGATAGTCAGGGCGCTTTCCGGTATCCAGGGAGAATAGCGCCAGAAGCAGGAACCCTACGCCATCCACAGCGTCGTAGCGATCCTCGCCAGCGTGTCCACGGAACATGCCGTTGGCATAGAGGATCTTCTTCGCGTCCATCGCGAGGGCCGATGCGCTTTCCATGTAGCTTCTCCCACCCGTGACCTCCGACGCGTTGAGCAGGAACTGGATGGACCGGCCAAACAGCTCAGCGTAGCCGCCACGTCCGTTGCTGGCTGTAGTGGGGACTTCTTGCTCCTGCAGCGCGCCAGCCCATCGTTCGATTGCCTCGCCGAATGGCTCGGCCTTCGTCCGCCGATAAAGTTCCACGCACGTGGTGGCAAAGGCCATGGGGTAGTCATGCGAGGGAAAGTTTGCGTTCCAGACATCCGCGTGATTTCCGGGAAAGTACTCCTCGTGGCCGGGCACTGGATTGTCTCTCAGCACGGGCTTACCGTCTGCAACTTGGAGCTGGCCGAAATACCTGCGGGTCTTCTTGTCGTAGCCATACCGAAGGTAGGCCTTCATGGCATCTTCGGCCATTCGCTCAAACTCCTGACGGCCTGTGAGATCCGCGGCTCGCAGCAAAGAGCCTGCCCACAGACCAACTTCAGTTGTACAGACGTACTTGTCCCAACGGTCTCTTGTGGGGCTGTTCTCCACGAGGCCCGTGTCCGCGCCGCGGTAGCCAAAGCTAAACTCAGCGATCTTCTGTGCCATGTCCGCGAGTGAATCGTCTTTGGTTTTTGCGTAGAGCCAAGACAGCGATTCTGAAAGGATGCCGCCGGCTTCCAGGAAGGCGTAGCCCTTTATCCCATCATCGTGTCGATTGAAGCCACCGGTTGCGGGGTCAAACACATGGCGGATGCCACTCTGCCGGATCTGGGTTTCGGTAACCTTAGGGTCTATCCTCCAAAAGACTTCCCAGCAAGGGTGGATAGGCCTCATCTCGTGCGGCCCGCCTGTGAAGTGGGCAGGCTTATCGGTGAATGCATCGTAGTAGCGGTGGTTTCCCCACTCAAAGACTCCGTGTTCGTCAACCCCTTTGGCCAGAAATGACTGGACATAGTTCGTTACCGCTTTAGAGTATTGCGGGTCTCCTGTTGAGTCTGAAACCGCGTGTGCGACTGCTAGCTGAGGGACGTCCCAATAGATATTGCTACCGAATGGTGAGGCGATATCGCGATACACCCTTCTTCCCGCGCGGGCAATGGGCTCAGACTCAGGGTAGGCCATTGTCTCCAGGTCGAGCGAGGCCATCCACATGGGCGTCTTCTCGGCGCCGTACCGGTCGAGGCCATGCTTGGCTATCCCTTCGAGATGAGTTCGAATGAGTGGCAGGTATTCCTGCTTGCGGCTGCATCCGATGCTAGCGGCGACTCCGGCCAATCCGGTGTATTGGAAGAGTTCTCGTCGTGTCATAAGGAATTCCTTTTCCACTAGAAAATGAGCTTCAGTCCTAACTGGATAATGCGAGCATCCCGGGAGGATGTGATCGTGCCGAATGCAGCGCTCAAATTGCGGCCATCCGGTCCCGCCTGGAAGGACACATTCGGGAAGCCCAAGTTGACCCTGTTGAACGCATTGAAGGCCTCACCTCTGAGTTCCAGACGGGCGCGTTCACCAATCGGAGTTCGTTTGATGAGTGAAATATCCACGTTGGCCACGCCTGGGGCTCGGACATCGGGCAGCACGCGCCCCACATTGCCGAATGTGAAGTTCGGGGGATTGACAAAAGTGTTCGTGTCGAACCAACGATCAGCGGTGGGGTTCGACAATTTGGCGCTTTCGCCAGTGGAATTGGGCCGATCGGCGCGGAGATTATTGGCACCGCGTATCACCAACGGAAGTCCCGTCTGCAGGGTAGTAATTGAATTGACTTGCCAGCCCCCGGCAAGTACATTGAAGACCTTCCCATTGCCGCCGAACGCCTTTCCCTTCCCAAACGGAAGCTCGTAGACTCCGCTGAAGACCAGCCGTCGCGAAACATCCGTGGGATCGAGAGACCGCTCAAGCCGCCGGTCAAAGTTGCCATTCTGGTATCCGACGATGCCCACCTGTTCCACAAACTCTCCGAAATTCAGCATGGTGCGGACACTATCGTTGATCAACTTTCCGCCTGTGAATGATGCCAACAGCGTGAGACCCGAAGAGAAGCGTTTCTGCATGGTCATCAGGAGGGCATGGGAATTATAGTTGCCATTCATCGCGGTGGTAACACCAATCTGGTTGTAATACGGGTAAGGCCGGAGCGACTGCTCGCGGGTGATGGTTGCTGCGCCGAGCGCGCCGGGAACAAAACCTTCATAAGGGTTGGGGACGCGATCCTGCAGCGCGAGCCCCAGAGCAAGATGAACTGGGTCAAGTTGGTTGTAGTCATAGACACCGGAAAGGAAGTGGGTGCCATGGGAGCCTGAATAGGTGACGTCGACCATCCACCCCAGACCGAATTGTTTCTGGATTCCAAGATTCCACTGCTGGGTCATCGGCGCGGGCTCATTGGGCTGGGTATAGCTGACATTCTGGCCAAAGAAGGCGTTGGGGCCAAGCGCCGCACCCTGTGGCTGAATGGGTGCAGAGGGGAAGCCATCACTGAAGCGCATAGCGGGGAGATTGGCATTTCCGCCGGGGGGGAGATAGGCCGTAGATGTAGTGGCAAACCCTGCGCCGTTGCCGAAGTAGTCCCGGGCGAAGATGAGCGGATAGAAGATGCCGTAACCGCCCCGAATCACGAACGTGGTGGAATCATCTACCGAATATGCGAAGCCTATGCGGGGCGAGAAGCTGTTCTTCACGTTCGCGATGGCCGACCGGCCGTAGTCCTGCCCAGCGAACTCCTGACGGCCAGGCAATCCACGGACTGGTTCAGGCGCAAACGGGTTGAAGTTGGAAACCCGATCGTAGCGCTCAACCGGCCACGGCTGGTAGTCGTAGCGCAGGCCGAGATTGAGGGTGAAGCGACGGGCGAGCCGCCAATCGTCTTGCACAAAGAAGCTCAGGGAATGCCCATGCTGGGCCTGTCCTAAGTGGGTGGTGACGCTGGCGTTGCCCACAGCACCCGTAAGAAAGGTCGCGAAAGCGCTGCCGGTTCCAGCCGGGGCCTGGGGATTGCCGGAGAGGGCGACAGGAAATACAAATGAACCCGAAGGTGCACTACGCTGCAGGTTGTTCGCCCGCTGGATTCTGAGCTCAAATCCGCTCTTCAGAGTATGCTGGGCGCGGATGTAGGTGAGTGTGTTCTGAATCTGCCAGGTAGTGGCGGCACGCAGGCCGGCAGTGCCAGTGACGATGCCGGGCAATCCGTTGTTGACTGCTGGAATCGTGTCGGAAGGCACGATCGCGGGCAGTCCCAGTTTCTGGGGCCAATCGTCGCCGAAACTTGCCACATTGAAAGGAAAGTAGAGTCGCGCAACACCTGCCCGGAACTCGTTTAGGAGGGTGGGCGTGAAGGTGTGCGTGTCCGACAGAATTAGATTGCGATTCTCCCAGTTATCTATTCGCTGCCGAACGACGGGGTCGGGCAGAACCCCGCCAATGCCGCCATCGGTGTAGTGCTGGTAGTAGGTATACCGCCCGAACAGGGAGTTCCTGTTGCCCAATCGATGATCCACTCGGGAGGTATACTGGCGCATGGATCGTTGCTCCGCGTTGCTGCCCGCGAAGTTTAGCTGGTTGGTGAACGGGTTCACCGGCGCCCGGTTTGGGAGGGGATAGAAAGCCAGGTAGTTTTGCGCCACCGGGTCCATGCGGCTTTGTGGAATCACGTTGTTTGGGAAGCGGTCCCTCAGGAATCCGGAACCACCGGTATTTGCCCGGGTGGACCAGGGATCGAACACCGGGATCTGTGCGCCTGAGGCAGTGAACAGCCTTGAGAAGTCTCCGT
Source organism: Bryobacterales bacterium (assembly GCA_026129915.1). Classification (GTDB taxonomy): domain Bacteria; phylum Acidobacteriota; class Terriglobia; order Bryobacterales; family Bryobacteraceae; genus JACTMJ01. The sequence goes on along the minus strand of JAHCHD010000008.1, from coordinate 51,375 downwards.
TGCGCTGTTCCTCGATGGGCACAGTGAAGACGGGGTTATCATACCTGCGGAAACGCCACTCTTCGTAATTGAAGAAGAAGAAGGTGCGCTCCTTCCCGTTGTAGAGTCGCGGAAGCACAACGGGTCCTCCAACTGCACCTCCAAACTGGTTGTAACGGAAGGGGTCTCTTTGTTGCGCGAATGTACGTCGCGCATCAAACTTATCGTTTCGAACAAATTCGTATAAGGTGCCGTGCAGTTCGTTGGTGCCGGACTTCGTGACCATATTGACAACCCCGCCGGCCGTGAAGCCATGCTCCGCGGACATCGTGTTTGCCATAACCTTGAACTCCTGGACCGCGTCGACGGCTGGACTGACATTCACTCCCATCTGGTAGGAATCCACATTGTTTCCCCCGTCTAGCATGAGGTTGTTCATGCCGCTGGGTCCACCATTGATGCTGATGGAGGAGAGTGCCGTTCCCCTGTCACCAAAACCGCTGTTTGTAGGGCCTGCGTTCGACTTAACGCCTGGTGTCAACATGACGAGCGCCATCGCATTCCGTCCGTTGAGAGGTAGTTCCGACACGCGCCGGTTCTCAATCACCGTGCCCACCGTAGCGCTGGAGGAATCCACCAGACCTGCGTCCGCCGTCACCGAAATCGATTCGGCGACTGATCCTAGAACCAGGACGAAATCGAGCCGGGCGGTCTGATCCACGGCGAGAGTGATGCCCTGCCGGACCTCAGTGCGAAAACCATCGGCACCGGCACTAACGGTGTATTGGCCTGGAGGGAGCAAGGGCAGCGTGTAAGTGCCCCCCGAGTTCGAGACCGTGGTCCGCTGAATTCCGGTATCCACGTTGGTGACTTCGATCGACGCGTTGACTACCACAGCGCTGGTGGAATCGGTCACGCGACCGGTCACCTGAGCTGTCTGAGCCAGCACTGCCATCGAGGACATTACAAGGAAGACGAAAAGTCGCATTGGCAATCTCCTAATTCGGACAGGGAAGGGCGAGGAGGCTGTGAAGCAGCTACGCTCTACGGTAAGTCGTTGAGGAGAGGATCTACAGTAAAATCAAGTCAATCAAAAGACCGAACAAGTTTCGACTACCGGCAAAGCATTGCAACCAAAGCTACATTTCGATGAAGTTGAGATTCGACACGCGCTTGAGTCTATCCTCTCGAGCAGGACCTTCGGAGCCAAGTCGGCAGTTCATCTGCTTCTTGCTTGGTTGGTTAACCGCGCGCTCTCTGATCCTGACACGCCCCTGAAGGAATATACGATCGGTGTTGAGGCCTTTGGCCGGCCCGAAAGCTACGATCCGCAACACGACGCCTACGTGCGTGTGCAAGCTGGCAAGCTTCGGCAGAAGCTCGTCGAATACTATGCGACTGAAGGTGCCAGAGACCCCATCCGCATTGAATTGCCTCGCCGGCAATTCCTGCCTGTGTTCAATGCAAATGCTGTACAGCCCGAGGCGGCTGCGGCGCCAGCAACCGCCCAATTCTGGAAGATATCCACGTTTGCGCTACTGGTGATGCTCGTGGCCTTTGGAATTTCCACCTTCCGCAGCTCGAAGATGGATACTGATTCGAAGCGGTTGTCTCAAGAACTGAGGGACGTCTGGCACACTTTCATGCGCAGCCCCCGCCCGGTGCTGATTTCTTTGGGCACCCACCAGTTCTACTCCTATCAGGGAGGCTTCCTGCGTGAACCGGCCTTGGATCTAGCGACTCCCGATGCAGTCCAGAGCCGACTTGACAAGCTCGCCACAATTTTCAATGAGGTGCCATTGCGCCAGAATTACGGTTACACAGGAACTGGGCAGGCAACCGCGGCGTTTCTGCTGGGCCGGTTCTTTGGTGGAAATGGCTTCCAGGCCGATTTGATCCGCTCCAGCGCTCTGACTTGGGATTCAATTGGCGGCTACAACGTAATCTTCCTGGGGTCCGCTAAATCAAATCGACAGATCCTCTCCCTGAGTGCCGAATGGGCGTTCAGCGTCGAAGGCGAATCAGTCATTAACCGCAGGCCACGAGAGGGCGAGCCCAAAAGATGGTTCCGCGTCCTCGAAGACGACGAGCGCGAGAGGACCGACTTCGCGCTGATCAGCTTCGTGCCCGGATTGCACAGTGATGGGGAGTTGCTGGTGATCGAGTCGCACACCACAACAGGAATTTGGGCTGGGGCAAAATACCTGACGGAGGATATCTACGCCCGGGAGTTGATGTCGAAGCTCTCCACGGGGGGAGCCCCGATCCCAGATCACTTTCAGATTGTGCTCCGTGTAACCGTGCGGGATGCGGTGCCGATCAAGATCGTCTACGAGACGCACCGGCCCTTTTGACCAATTGCCGTTGGGGGCACAACCTGGTGAATGCCTGGCGAAAGCCGCTGCCACCCCACGTGTGGTACAAATTAGCCCAAGGGCTGGTGGTGCGTCAGCCAATGGGCTCTGGGTTCGCTTTGTCTCTCGATCATGGTTTCTTCTCCTATTCTCCGGTGGACTGTCTTTCTGGCAGCGGCTTTCTGTGCTCTGCCGGGTCTCCTGGCTGCCCCGCGGGTAGAGTTTAATCGTGACGTCAGGCCCATTCTCTCTGACAAGTGCTACACCTGCCACGGTCCCGATGAAAGCAAGCGATTGGTGGGCCTTCGCCTCGATACCCGCGATGGGCTACTCGCCGATCGCGGCAAGTACCAGATCGTGGTTCCCGGCGACCCCGGCAAGAGCAAACTGCTGGAGCGCATGGCGCATCCGAAGCGCGCGCTCGCCATGCCCCCGCCCGGCTCTGGGGATCCGCTTACGCCTGCGCAGTTGGAAGTGATTACGGAATGGATTCGCCAGGGCGCTGAGTTCGAAAGCCATTGGTCATTCACCGCGCCCCGTCGCCCGGATCCGCCTTCGGTGAGCGACGAAGCCTGGGTGCGCAACGCGATTGACCGCTTCGTACTTGCCCGTCTCGACCGCGAGCAACTGAAGCCCGCGCGAGAGGCGGACAAGACCACGCTGCTGCGTCGCCTTCACTTTGACCTTACCGGCCTGCCGCCGTCTCCTCAGGAGATCGATAGCTTCCTTGCCGACCGCGCCCCGGATGCCTATGAGAAGCGCGTGGATGCGCTATTGGCGTCGCCCCGCTACGGCGAACGCATGGCCATGCAATGGCTTGACCTCGCCCGCTATGCCGACACCCACGGCTTCCACATCGACAGCCATCGTGACATGTGGCTGTGGCGCGATTGGGTGATTGACGCCTTCAACCGGAACATGCCCTACGACCAGTTCAGCATCTGGCAACTGGCGGGCGACCTGCTGCCCAACCGCACCCGCGAGCAGCGTATCGCCTCCGGCTTCAATCGCAATCACATGATTAACTACGAGGGTGGCGCCATCCCTGAGGAGTATCAGACCGAGTATGTGGTGGACCGTGTGGACACAACCGCCACGGTTTGGCTTGGCCTCACCATGGGTTGCGCGCGCTGCCACGACCACAAGTACGACCCCATCAAGCAGACCGACTTCTACCGCTTCTACGCCTTCTTTAACACCGTCGACGAAGAGGGGCTAGACGGCAAACGAGGCAACGCCACGCCCTTCTTGCGGGTCTTCCGGAACGAAGTTCAAGAGCAGCAGTGGAAGCAGGCCCAGCAGCGCCTCCATGATGCGAAGCAGGCGCTTTGCAACGACACAGTCGACTATCACCTTTCGCAGTGGGAACCAGGACAGGCTGCCCAACTGCCGGTGCCATCATACCGCTCGTTGCTGGCCCACTATTCGTTCGACCACCACCTCGAAACCGCCAGCCCTGCGTTGCGCGGCAAGGTGCTGCGGGGTGAAGCCCGCTACGTTCCCGGCATGGTGGCTGACCGGCTGGAGCTTGATGGCGAAACCACCGTGGCGTTCGGCGACGCCTTCCCATTCGGACGCAACGATGCCTTTTCCATAGCCTTCTGGGTGCATAGCTCCAGCCAGAAGCCAATGTCTATCTTTCAGCAGATCGACGACGCTTCCACCCGCAAAGGCATCGAGTTTGAGTTCGACGAATCCTACCCTATTCCCGACGAGATTGACCGCGGTGTTTACCTCACCGTACGACTTGCGGCCAGTTACCCAGCCAGCGCCATTGAGGTGACCACCGTGGAGCGCGTGCGCCAGAAGGGCTATGCGCATATTGCGCTGAACTACGATGGCAGCGGACGCGCCAGTGGCGTGCAACTGTGGGTGAACGGCAAGGCCGCCCGGCTGCGCGTGAAACTCGACAATTTGGTGGGCTCGTTCCGCAGCACGGCCCCCATGCGCATCGCGGATCCCACAATTGGCTCACCATTCAACGGCAATGTGGACGACTTGCGCATATACCGCCGCACGCTCACGGCCGCCGAAATCGAGCAGCTTCACTACCACGAGCCGGCCCGCGCCACACTGCATTTGCCAGACGACAGCCGCTCCCGCGAACAGCGCGACCTGCTGCGCCGCTACTACCTGGAGAACGCTGCGTCCCCGGTTCATCGTCGCGCCTGGGAGGAGTTGCAGGCGGCTACCAAGAGCGCCGATGCCCTCGCTCAGGCCATCCCCACCACAATGGTGATGGAGGAGATGCTGACGCCCCGCATCACGCACCGCCTTGAGCGCGGCGACTACAGCATGCCCGCGGAGCCCCTTGATGCGGGTGTTCCCGCGGTGCTGCCAGCGCTGCCCGAAGGCGCTCCTCTCAACCGCCTCACCCTTGCCCAATGGCTAATGCAGCCAGACCATCCTTTGACGGCGCGCGTGGCCGCCAATCGTTTTTGGCAGATGACGTTTGGCCAGGGTATCGTGAAGACCTCAGAAGACTTCGGCGCCCAGGGTGACGCGCCCTCCCATCCCGAAATGCTTGACTGGCTGGCCACCGAGTTCACCCGCTCGGGCTGGGACGTTAAGCACATGATGCGAACCATCGTTACGTCGTCCACCTATCGCATGGCATCGCAAGCTACGCCGGCTCTGATCGAGCGCGATCCCGAAAACCGGCTTCTCGCCCGTGGTCCGCGGGTGCGGCTGCCCGCAGAAATGATCCGCGATAGCGCCCTTTCTGCCAGCGGCCTTCTGCACGGCCCAATCGGCGGCCCCTCCGTGTTTCCTTATCAGCCCGATGGCGTCTGGGAGGACATGGCCTTTGGCGACGTCTATTCCGTGCAGCGCTATGAGCAGAGCCACGGCAAGGACCTTTACCGGCGCACCATGTACACGTTCTGGAAGCGCACTGCACCACCGCCAACCCTGGTGACTTTCGATGCCCCTGACCGAGAGAAGTGCACGGCGCGCCGCACCAACACGAATACGCCACTGCAGGCCCTTGTGCTGCTGAACGACCCTACCTATGTGGAGGCTTCCCGCGCCTTGGCTCAGCGCGTCCTGAAGGAAGCGGCCCCTGACCCCGGCTCTCGCATCCGCCACGCCTTCCGCCTCGTGACGGCACGTGATCCGAACCCCCGCGAGTTGCAGGCGCTTCGCGATCTCGCTGAGACCCAGATCGCCCGTTATCGCCGAGATCCTGAAGCGGCAAAGCGTTTATTGAAGGTGGGCGAGTCCCCCTATGACCAGAGACTTGACGCCCGCGAACTAGCCGGTTGGGCCACAGTGGCCAGCGTGATCCTCAACCTTGACGAGGCCATTACGAAGGAGTGACCGAATCCGTGTTGCAGGAAACCGTCAACATCCCCGTCAGCCGTCGTCACTTCTTCTCGAAGTCCGCGGCCGGCATCGGAACGGCAGCCCTCGCCGCGCTGCTTAACCCGGAATTGCTGCGCGGAGATGCCTCCTCGGCTGCAATCACTGGCGGCCTGGAGACGCTACCTCACTTCGCCCCCAAGGCCAAGCGCATCATCTACCTGCACCAGTCCGGCGCGCCCTCACAGATGGACCTGTTTGACTACAAACCGGAACTCCATACACACCACGGCCAGGAACTGCCGGATAGCATCCGCAAGGGCCAGCGGATCACCGGCATGACCTCCGGCCAGAGCGCCTTTCCCGTCGCCCGCTCCATCTTCGCGTTCAAACAGTACGGCCAGTCGGGCGCATGGCTCAGCGAACTCATCCCGCATCACCGCAGGATTGTCGATGACATCTGCATCATCAAGACGATGCATACGGAGGCCATCAACCACGATCCAGCCATAACTTTCTTCCAGACCGGCTTCCAGCAGCCCGGACGCCCCAGCATGGGCTCCTGGGTAAGCTACGGGTTGGGCAGCGAGAACCAGGATCTCCCTGGCTTCGTTGTTCTGGTGTCGCAGGCCAACGCCCTGAACACTGACCAGCCCCTGTTCAGCCGCCTGTGGGGCGCGGGCTTTCTTCCGTCGCGTTACCAGGGCGTGAAGTTTCGTTCCGGCAAGGATCCCGTCCTTCACATCCACAACCCCGCCGGTATTGATGCTGATTCGCGTCGCAACATGCTCGATAGCCTGAAGACGCTGAACGAAATCAAGATGGAGGATCACCCGGACCCCGAGATCGAAACTCGCATCGCGCAGTACGAGATGGCTTACCGCATGCAGACCTCGGTGCCTGATCTCGTTGATTTCTCAAACGAACCCCAGTCGACCTTTGACCTTTACGGAGAGGACGCGCGCCGTCCCGGCACCTATGCCGCTAACTGTCTGCTGGCTCGCCGTCTTGCTGAGCGCAACGTACGCTTCGTACAGCTTTACCACCGCGGCTGGGACCAGCACCGCGACCTTCCGCGCGACCTCGCACTGCAGTGCCAGGGGACTGACCAAGCTTCAGCCGGCCTCGTGCTCGACCTCAAGCAGCGCGGCATGCTCGACGACACGCTGGTGATCTGGGGAGGGGAATTCGGGCGCACCGCCTACTGCCAGGGCCCGTTGAGTGACACCAACTACGGGCGCGACCATCACCCCCGCAACTTCGCCATTTGGATGGCGGGCGGCGGCATCAAGCCTGGGATCTCCATCGGCGAGACCGACGACTACTGCTACAACGTGGTGAAGGATCCAGTGCATGTCCACGACATGCAGGCCACGGTGCTGCACTGCCTGGGCATCGACCACAAGCGTCTTACGTACAAGTATCAGGGCCGCCACTTCCGGCTTACCGACGTACACGGGAACGTCGTTAAGTCGATCCTGGCCTGAGCCTGTTCGGGTGCTTCGTTATGCGCGAAGTCCCTTCCGTAGCGGCAGGTCGCGCAGTCGCTTCCCTGTGGCCGCAAAGATCGCGTTGGCAATCGACGGAGCCACCGGGGGCACGCCCGGCTCCCCCACACCAGCGGGCGGCGCATCGCTCTTGATGAGGTGAACATGCACCTTCATCGGCGCTTCGGTGAAACGTGCCACCTGGTAATTGTGGAAGTTTGATTGCACCACCTTGCCTTCCTTCACGGAGATCTCGCTTAGCATCGCTAGCGACGTACCGAACACGCAGGCGCCCTCCATTTGGCTATGCACGCGGTCCTCGTGAAAGGTCTGGCCGGCGTCCACGCAGATGTGCATGTTGGGTATGCGTACGCGATCCCGCTCCACTTGTACTTCCGTGGCGATGGCGACATAGGTAAGGAAGCTGCGATGCGCCGCGAAGCCCCAGCCATGGCCGTTGCCTTTTGTGCGACTGGCCCACCCTGACTTCTGTGCCACGGTTTCAATCACGTTGCGCAGCCGCCCGGTGTCGACAGGATACTTCTGCTGGTCTTGGTCGTGATTCCAGTACTTCATCCCTACGGGGTTGATTTCCAGCTTCTGTCCTGGTCCAAGCAACCCGAGCACATAGTCCACTGGATCCTTGCCCGCCAGGTGGGCGAGTTCGTCAGTGAACGAGTGAATCGCGAAGGCATGGTACACATTGGCCACGGCGCGAAGCCAACCGATGCGGATGTGGTTCTTCGCCTGGCCGTTCTCCGCGCGATGGTTCGGGATCGAATAGGGAAGGTCGTTCCAGCCCATGCCCATTTCCAGTTCCATGCCGTACCCTGACTGGTCGCCGAACGTGGTGCCAATCGACGGAAATACGCTGCGCTGTAGCCACGCTGTGGGCTTCCCCGCGGCATCGAGGCCAGCCTTCATGTACATGCCGGCTGGGGAGTGGTAGAAGTCCGTGCGGATATCATCCTCACGGCTCCACACCACCTTCACGGGTCTGCCGACCTTCTTCGAAAGGATGGCCGCTTCCGCCACATAATCCGGCTTTGACTTGCGGCCGAAACCGCCGCCCAGCAGGGTGACGTGGCAAATTACATCCTTCTTCTCAATGCCCATGGCAGCCGCCACGGTCTCCTGGACGGCCTGTGGATTCTGAGTGGCGGCATGGCACACTACCTTGCCATCCTTAAACTCCGCAACCGCGGCAGGAGGCTCCATCGGGGCGTGCGATAGTAGAGGCGTGGTGTAGACTGCCTCCAGCGTCTTTGCGGCAGCGGCGAAGCCCGCGTCCACGTCGCCGCGATTCGCTACCACTTTGCCTGGCTGCTTGGCCGTCGCCACCAGTTGTTCTCGATAGCGGTCGCTATCATAGCTCGCGTTAGAACCCGAATCCCAGTTCACCTTCAGCTTCTTGCGTCCTTGCATGGCCGCCCAAGTATGGTCAGCAAGCACGGCCACGCCGCCCAGTGCCTGAAAGTTGTGGGGTTCTTTGAAGCGCTCGATGGCCACCACATGTTGCACACCGGGCACCTTCTTTGCTTCCGTCGCATCGAACGAAGCTACGGTTCCGCCATAAACCGGCGAGTGCTCGATGGACGCCACCAGCATGTCCGGCATCTTTGCGTCGTAGCCAAAGGTTCCCTTGCCCTCGCAGAGGTCCTTCTGGTCCACCACGGGAGTGTTTTTGTTGATGTAGCGGTACTCTCCAGGGGACTTGAACTTGAGAGTTGCCTGGTCTGGCGCGGGCAACTTCGCGGCCAGCGGCGCCAACTCGCCAAACCCGGCGCGCTGCCCGGACTTTGCATGCACTACTTCGTGGTTCTGCGCTTTGCATTCACTCGCGGAGACGTTCCACTTCTGCGCCGCAGCCAGTTCCAGCATGGTGCGTGCCGTGGCGCCTGCACTCTGCATGATCTCTACGAAATCGCGAATAGAGCACGATCCGTCAGTGTTCTGCGACCCATACTTCTCGTCGCCAATGGCCTGCTCTACGCGTACGCGCTTCCAATCGGCTTCCAGTTCCTCGGCCACCACCATCGGCAGCGTGGACTTGGAACCCGTGCCCATTTCCGATCGATGGGCCACGATAATCACTTCACCATCGGGTTCAATGCCCAGGAATACGCTGGGATGGAAGGTAGCCTTGTCGGCCTCCGAGGCCCAGCCCGGCACATGGGTTCCAAGTATCAAGGCGCCCGTGCCGAAGGTGTACTTCAGAAACGTGCGCCGGTCGAGTGTGCGGAACGATACCCGGCTCATGCTTTCACCTCCGCGGCCTGCTTGATGGCCTGCCGGATACGCTGATAGGTGCCGCAGCGGCAGAGGTTCCCCTGCATCGCGGTGTCGATATCCTGGTCGGTTGGCTTGGGCTTATCCTTCAGCAGGGCGGCGGCCTGCATAATCTGTCCGCTCTGGCAGTAGCCACATTGCGGCACGCTGCATTCCATCCAGGCCTTCTGCAGCGGGTGCTCGCCGTTCAGCGCCTCGATGGTTACCACCGACTTTCCTTCCAAACTGCCTAGCGTCGTCAGGCAACTGCGAACAGCCTTGCCATCCACGTGAACCGTGCATGAGCCGCACAGGCCCATTCCGCACCCATACTTAGTGCCTGTCAAATCCAGCAGGTCGCGCAGGTACCACAACAGAGGCATGGTGTTGTCGCCCTCAAACTGGCGAGACACCCCATTCACTTTGAGCTGAACCATACAGCCCCCTTCCCAGATCCGTTTACGTTGTGCGGGATATCGGTTCCAGCACCCAGCTTGAGGGAAGTATACAACGATCGGGGCTGCCAGGGCCCCGCCGCAACGCAACGAACGCGACGCAAACGAAGGGCTGCCATGGGATCCCTGATACACTCCACGGTAACGCCATGATCACCCGTCGCAGTTTTCTTGCTGCATCTGCTGCCGCTCCATTTGCAAGGGCCGCGGAAGCACCGCGCTTCCTGGGCGTAACCGTGATGCCTGAGTACATTCAAAGCGAGGGCATCGATGGCGTGCTCCGCAGCCTCGAGCGAGTGCGCGCCACTGCTGTTTGCACGTCACCCTATGTGATGGAGCCAGCTTCGGAAGACGCCGGTTCCCGTGAGCCTCCTGCCGACGCCGGGGCGGGTGGTGTCCGTTTGCTCGACCGGCCTCTCTGGGGCAAGCGGGAACTGTACGTGCGCACCGCTCCCAGCTTTACCCCCGATACTCGCCTGTACCAGGGGCTGCGTTATCAACCCGTCGCCCCAGATGCGCTTAGCCGTCAAAGCGGCGCCGTGGTGGGGGACTTCGTAAAGGCGGCAAAGGCAGCCGGCCTTGAAGTCTACCTGCAGTTCCAGGCAGCCATTCCCCCCGGCTATCGTGTACAGTTCGGCGGGGGCGCGGGCGATGACGAACCGCGCTTGCCGGATGGCAGTGTGCCGGCGCGACGCGTCGACAAGAATGGCAGCTTGGCCAGCGAACATATCCGGGCTTACTCGCAAGCGCTGATTGCTGACCTGTGCCGAGCCTATCCAGGCATCGATGGGCTGCGGCCTGATTGGCCGGAGTACCCTCCCTACCTGCTCGATTCGCTTTTTCTGGATTTCAGAGCCCCCGCACGACGGGCAGCCGAGCGCCTTGGCTATTCTCCCGAAGCCATGCAGAGGCAAGCGCTGGCGGCATGGAAGCAACTGCACGGAAGCCTCACCAATCAGCATATGGAGTTGCTGCTATCTGAGGATGGCGGCCGCTACGGGCTTGCGAGCCTGCTCTCGCAATGGCCGGGCTTCACGGACTTATGCCGGTTCAAGGCAGTTCTTGTGGATGAACTTCTCGGCGGCTTCCGCGCTGCACTAACCAAGGCGGGTGGGGCGGAGAAGAAGCTAGTGCCCAATGCGTTTCCGCCTCCGTTCACCACAGTGTCCGGCCTCGATTTCCAGAAGGTGGCTGTTCACTCAAGCGCCATCAGCGTGAAGCTCTATACGATGCACTGGCCCATGATGCTTCGCTTCTACGGCGATGCTCTGCTGAAGGCGAATCCTGGATTGTCGAGCCAGTTGCTGGCCGCAGTGCTGGTACGTCTGATGGATATCGATGAGCGCCCACTGGAGGCAGTGGAAAGCTACTCGTATCCGGAGCCCGATGTCCCCCACCCTGTGTCTCCACAGTCGCTCGACCGCAAGATCCGGCAGGCAAGGCTCGCCACCGGAAGTGCGGTGGCGGTGAACGCACTCGCCCACGGCTACGGTCCAGTGGAAGATTTCGAGGCGCGGCTTCGCGTGGCTTGGCAAGCCTCCGGCGGACGGGTCTGGATCAATCGCTATGGCTACCTGAGCGACGAGAAACTCGAGCGAATTCGGCAGGTCTGCGGAACTTCGGGCTAAGCGCCTAGCGCACTCGTTCCAGCATTACGGCCGTGCTGTCGTAGTCTCCGCGCAGGAACACGTTCAGGCCCTGGCTCATCAGGTAGGCGCCGCTAACTTCCCTCGACACGGGCGCCTGTGGCTGCTGGCGGCCCATCGCGGGCGGACCGTCCAGCATCTCCATCTTATAGACAGCCTTCTCGTCCAGGCCACGCAAGCGGATGGCGGGCGTCGGTAGGTTGTACTGCTGCGCGTGCCGCGTGACGAACAGCACGGCCTGTTTGCCGTCCTCCGCCACATACTGGTTGGCTGTGATCTCCCCGTGCCGCGGCGACATCAGCCGGTAGAGCGCTCCCTGCTGCACCGTAGGCCGGATGCGCTTGTAGAGCGATATCATCTGGCGGGCCAGCGTGAAGTCTTCTTCTTTCCACTCGTTCAGGTTCGCGCCAATCCCCAGCGCGCCCTGCATGGCCACCAGAAAGCGGAATTTCAGGGGAACGCTGCGCCGGTTCATGTTCGGCACATCGGTCACCCAGGCAGACATCACCTGGGGCGCGTAAGCCTGAGTGAATCCCTCCTGTATCCGTAGCCGGTCGAAGGCTTCTGTGTTGTCAGAAGGCCACACCACATCCGACCGCGCGAGAATGCCCAAGTCCACCCTGCCTCCGCCGCCTGAGCACGATTCAATCTCGAGCGTGGGATGCTTCGCCCGCAGCCGGTCGATGATTTCGTACACGTTCCGCACATACTTCACCCACAGCTCGCGCTGCTCGGGCAGGGGCTCACCTGGCCATCCCGGCTCGCTCACCGCGCGGTTCATGTCCCATTTGAAATAGCGCACGTTGTTCTCAGTTGCCAGTTTGTCGAGCACCTTGAAGATATGCTCTCTCACATCGTCGCGCGCCATGTTCAGCACCATCTGATTGCGCAACTCACTGCGGGGCCGGTCAGGAAAGTGAATTACCCAGTCAGGGTGTGCTCGATACAGGTCACTGTCGGCATTCACCATCTCCGGTTCCACCCACAGGCCGAACTCCATGCCTTTGGCGTTCACGTGGTCGATGAGCCCCTTCAGCCCTTGCGGAAACTTCTTTGGGTTCACCGTCCAATCTCCCAGCCCGGCCCGGTCGTGGTTTCGCTCGCCAAACCAGCCGTCGTCCATCACAAACAATTCCACACCCAGGCTGGCTGCTTTGTCCGCGAGGGCCTTCTGGCCCGGCTCATCCACATTGAAGGTAGTAGCTTCCCACGAGTTATACAGGACGGGCCGCGGACGAGCGTTTAGTCCGCCGGGGAATATCTGGCTACGCTCAAAGCGATGCAGAGTGCGCGATGCCGCGCCGTAGCCGCCCGCCGTGAAGCCCGCAAAGAATGCCGGCGTTTCAAGAGTTTCCCCGGGCGCCAGCGAATAGGCGAAGTCGAAGGAATTGTAGCCGCCGGTGACGCGCACCTGCTGGTATTGGGTCTGCTCCACCGTGATGCGCCAGTTTCCGCTCCAGGCCAGCGCGCCAAACCAGACACGGCCGCTCTCCTCGCCGGCTGCACCGTCATCCAGCGAGAACCACGGATTGATGCCGTGGCTCGTGTGCCCCTTCCGGCTTTCAAGCACCTTCGTTCCCACGTGCACCGGTTCTTCCACCAGTTGAGTCTCCGCGGCCCATCGCCCCGTCAGGTAGCGCAGCTTGTAACCTTCGCCCGCCGGCAAGTGCCAGGTGGCTGACTGTGCGCTCTCCACCGTGATGGGTGCGCGCGTATTGTTTTCGATGGTTGAGTGGCGTCGCAACACTCCTTCACTCGGATACACGCGGTAATGCAGTGTGACGTTTATGTCGTCGCGGATATCCTTCAGCCGGATATGCAGTTCGTTGCCGCTTACGCTGTGCGAGGCGTACTGCAGTACCAGGTCGCGATTGCCATCCGCGCGGACCAGCTTCAACGCAGCGTCGTAGAAACGCGGGCCGCCCCAGCCGGCGTATTCCTCGTTCTCAAACATCTCCTTGGGGTCGAAGGACGATCCGTCTCGCAAGGGTCTCGGTGGCGTCAAGTCTTCCGTTCGCCATAAATGGGAGCCCCAGTAGATATGGCGCAAGTGGTTGTTAGCGTCCACGCCCATCGCGTAGCTGCTCGCCCCCATGGAAAGCAGCCAGATCTTGCGGCCCTCGTCGTAGCGAACCGCCTGCCCTAGCAAGGAGCCGGAAAGAAGGAGGAGGAAGAGAAAGCAAATCGCGCGGCGCATAGCGCCCCTATTCTATGCCCGCAGGATTGCCGTTGCACTGGGCTCGGCCAAGGCCTCTGGCGCGGAGCTTCATGCGTCCGCGTTCGCGACTAGCCCCAACCCCGGTCGCTGCGGCAGCATCAGCTTTCCGTTGCGCACCAGCACTCCGGTGTAAGGATCATTGGCAATCAGCAAATTCCCGTCGAGGTCAGCAAAATCAACAAGGGGCGATAGCTGTGCTGCAGCCGTAATGGCCACGCTCGAACTCACCATGCAGCCGATCATCACCTTCAGCCCCAGCGCCCGAGCCATGTAGATCATGCGCAAGGCTTCCTGCAATCCGCCGCACTTATCCACTTTTACGTTCACACCGTCAAAGTATGGCGCCAGGCGCGGCACGTCTTCCGGACGAAGGCAGGCTTCGTCCGCGATCACCGGAATGGTAACCCTTTCGCGGACCCACTGCGATTCCCGCAACTGCGCGGCGGGCAGTGGCTGCTCAATCAACTGCACGCCCTGCCTCGCCAGCCAGTTGATCTTCTCTACCGCCGCTTCCTTCGACTTGAAGCCTTCGTTGGCATCGCAGATCAGAGGCTTGTTAGTGACCGCACGGACCGCGGCAATGATTTCCTCGTCGTTGTCGAGGCCCACTTTGATCTTCAGCAGCGGAAAGTCCTTGGCCTCGGCCACCTTCTGCCGAATGACTTCCGGTTTATCGATGCCGATGGAGAACGTGGTGACGGGGGTATCCGCTGGGTCGAGACCGAACATTCGGTGCAGCGGCGCACCGAGGCGCTGGGAGGCCCAATCGAGTATGGCGATATCCACCGCGGCCTTGGCTGCCCACTCGCCCTTCACTCGCGCGAAGACCTCCCGCATCACCTTGGCATACTGTCCGGGGTCGCAGATTTCCAGATATGGTGCGATGGCATCCACGGCCGCCTTTGCGCTCTCCGGGGATTCGTTGTACCGCACGATGGGCGCGCCCTCGCCCACGCCGGTAATTCCATCCTTGCGGAACTCCACAAAGAAGGTGTCGCGATAGGTGCTCGACGACATCACCGTGGTCCAGGTGTGCTTTAGCTGCAGACGGCGGATGCGGGTGGTCACGGTGGCGGGTGATTGCGACGTCTGGGCCATGGTAAGAACCGGGGCCGTGCTGAGGGCGGCGAGAATGCTTCGGCGCGTCACGAATCCACCCATCTTTTCAGCACCATCGCCGAGTTTTTGCTGCCGAAGGCGATGCAATTGCACACGGCATGCTCGATCCGCGCCTTGCGGCCGATGTCGGTAACGTAGTCAAGGTCGCACTCGGGGTCGGCTTCTTCCAGGTTGATCGTTGGCGGCAGCACGCCATCGCGCATCGCGAGCAGCGTGGCCGCCATCCCCGCAGCACCACAGGCCCCCTGGGGGTGGCCGATCATGCTCTTCAGCGCCGACCCAGGCACTTTGTCCGCGCGGCTGCCGAACGCGATGCGCATTGCCCGGGTTTCAATGCGGTCGTTCAGTTCGGTGGATGTGCCGTGGTAGTTCACGTAATCCACTTGGTCCGGACCTATTCCGGCTTCCTGCATGGCCATCCCCATCGCTCTCGCAGGTTCTTCGCCGCACTCCTCCAGGCGCACCCGATGGTAGGCCTCGCATGTGGAGCCGTAGCCGCCAATCTCGCCATAGATCTTCGCGCCGCGTCGCTTGGCGGTCTCGGCTTCTTCCAGCATGAAGAACCAGGCGCCCTCGGCAATCACGAAGCCGTCGCGGTCCTTGGAGAATGGTCGCGAGCCACGCGAAGGTTCGCCATTCCAGCGCGTGCTCATGATGCGCATCAGCAGGAAGCCGCGCATGATCAGCGGCGCTAACGGCGCATCCACGCCGCCCGCAATCATGCGGTCCAGAAAACCCATCTGGATGTGGCGATAGGCGTAGGCGATAGCGTCGGTGGAAGATGTGCAGCCCGTGCTCACGATGTGGCTGAGGCCGCGAAAACCGAAGCGCATCGACACTTCGCTAGCTAGTGTGCCAATCGTGGATGTGGGAATCACGTAGACGCTGCACTGCTTCAGTTGGCCGGTGTAGAAATAGCGATACTGCTGCTCCGTAAATTCCTGGCTGCCACCGCCGGAGCCCACCAGCACGCCCACCTGTCGCAGTTCGTCGCGGCTCATCGCGCCGGCATCCAGCCCTGCGTCCTCCAGTGCCTCCTGGGTGGCCGCAATAGCCAGCGGTGTTACGCGCGAGACGTGCTGGCGATCCTTGGCGCTCACATATTGGGTTTCGTCAAAGCCCTCCACTTCGCCCGCAATCTGGCATTGCAGCGCCGAGGCGTCAAACAACGAAATCCGCTTCACTCCGCTCTTACCCGACTTGGTGGCTTCCCAGAAGGCTTCTCGGCCAATTCCGTTCGGACTGATTGCCCCGATTCCAGTAATCACAACTCTACGTGGCTTCATTCGCTCTCTTTCGATCGCCGCCGGTCAACACACGACGGACTGAAGCACTAGTATAGGCTGTTTGGTATGGGTGCTCCCAGTCTCAGGGGCTATTTGCGCTGCTCGCTTGTTGCCGGGCTTGAAGTTTCCGCGATTGGCGCGCTGGCCGCCATCGCGCTATTGATGGCTCTCGGCCGCTTCGCGGGTATGCCGTGGTACGCGTACGGCAATCTGTTCTCCACGGTGCTTTACTCCCCCAATGTCCTGGAGGCCGCACCCGGTTACCATACGCTGGCTGGTTTCGCGCTCGTCTTCTTGTACTTCGTCGCCAGCGGACTTGCCTTCGCCGTGATCTTCCCCGGAAGGCGTCGCGGGGCTGGTCCCTACCTGGTAGCGGTCTTCTTTGCCGTGGCGCTTTTCATGGCGGGTGACCGCATTTGGTGGCAGCGGATCTCCAGCTACATCGTCATTTACGGCGTCCATGCGCACTTGATGTGGGCGCATGTGGTGTACGGTGTGGTCCTGGGCGGAGTTGCCCGGCGCCGAACGCGGCTGGAGCATCCCCCTGATGACGCCGCGCCGCCAGACGCCCTTTCCACCTTCGCCTGAATAGTTCCGCTACTGAAGCATAGGCGATGCTCGTTTGATTTGGTTGCTTCGGTGGGAGGAGGGACGTGACGAAAGTCACTTCGTGGGAACCATTGAGCGCGGTAAGCTTCGGACACAAGCGAATTGACGAACGAGGCAGCGCGCCGAGGGCGGCAGTCTGCCCGCAGGTAGATCGATTGAACCGCATTCATCATTGGATTTGCCAGTCGGCATGGTGGAGTGAACACCTTGAACGAGATCTTATTCCATGGGCACTGGAGGGAATTCACCTTGGACCACTGACAGCGGAACTCGGGCCTGGACCTGGCATTACATCCCGCTTCGTGGCGCCTTCCACAGACACGTTAGTTTGCATAGAAGTCGACAGCGCTCTTGCGAAGGCCGCACGGGCGAGCACTGAGGGTATGAATGTGCAGGTGGTCCGCGCGGACGCCACTGGGCTCCCCTTCCGGTCTGAACGCTTTGACAGCGTAGTGGCCTTCACTATGCTGCACCATGTAACGCCCGCTCGCATGCAGGACACCGTATTCGCGAGTGCGGCCAGAATATTGAAACCGGGCGGCGTGTTCGCTGGCACAGACAGCCTGGAGGGTCCGGTATTTCGCTGTTTGCACTGGCGCAGCGCGATGACGGCAGTGCACCCGGAGGATTTGGAGCAACGGTTGTGGAATGCGGGTTTCACGGAAGTGGAGATCGCGGTTCGCAAGCGAGACTTCCGATTCCGAGCCAGGCGCGTCGCAGTTGAATAGTACGGAGGTGAAAAGGGAAATATGGCGATACAGATCGGACAACCAGAGCCAGGTTGCAATGATCCGGTGGGACTGATGACGGCCTGCCATCGAAGAATTGAACTTTTCCTGAAGACTCTCCGGTATGCTGCGGAGCATGCCGGAGGACGAGAATTGTTGACGGACGAGGCAGAGGCGATATCGCGCTCATTACGGTACTTCCGCGAGGCTGCGCCACATCACGTTGCGGACGAGGAGCAGGATCTGTTTCCCGCACTCGCGCGTCGCGACCCCGGCGCAGCCGACGCGATCAATCGGCTGGAGTTGGACCATCAGAGGGCAGGACGTCTGCATGCTCGGGTGAATGAGGTTGGGGAGAGGTGGGTCCGCGATGGACGCATCGAGGAAGAGCTGCTACGAGAGTTTCGCAATGCCACGGAAGAGTTGGAGGCACTCTATGCAGAGCATATTCAGGTGGAGGAGACAGAGGTTTTCCCCAAAGCGACCCGAGCGTTGAACGAAACGGAACTCGATGCCATTGGAAGGCAGATGGCGTTGCGAAGAGGCGTTGCGTATGTGCCAAAGAGTGGATTGGGCGAGCACGCCTAACACCGAAAGCAACCAACAACGCCATGACGTTAGCTTCGCGGCGAAGTCCATAAAGCAATGATGGTAACAACCATGTGAGCAAGCGAAAGGCCCAGCGTACGAAAGCCAACCCTCTTCAGAGGCTCGTCAAGGTTCTCCCACTTCCGAAGGCGATGAAGCTCCATGGAATTGCCAATGGCGGAAAAGAATAATGGCAGCCACAGTGGCACCGCTACAACCACAGAGGATAAGGCGCCAGCCGCCACCTGGACCAGTTGAGCGACGGGAGCGGCACGATTGGGCTTAATTGTGGAAATACCCGATGGGGCCGACGATCGCTTTCTGGAGGCTACGCGCCTGAGCCTTTCATGCACTACCAGGATAGACCCGGCGGCATGAAGGCTAAGGACTGCCCAAAGTTGCCACGACCACACGGGAAGCGATTGCTCGCTTAGCAGCACAACCAGCAGGGCAGAAGTGCTGAGACCCGCGGCACTCAGCAACTGCAGCATCACTGATCTTTGGCGGTTCGTCACCGTAAACCAGACTGCCGTCATCGTAAGCAGTATCGCGATACTGGTTAACGCAATCAGATGGGTAGCGGGAACCACGCGAACCAACACCCCCAGACAGGCAAGAATTCCAGCGAACTCGATCACCAGCCACCGCATTGCTCGCGGAGTTTGTGGGTTTGCTCCTCGCCAAACCCATCGCTGGCGGGCCAGCACCACCAATGGTTCCTTCACCATGAAGCCGAGAACCACCAATAGTAGAGCCGGTGCGAGAGTCCAGCTCCAGAATCCCGCAAGGACGGATGCGGCAAGAAATGGCTGAAGCAATAGTCCCCATGCGCCATGTTCACGAGGGATTGGCACTCCAGAGGCCGCAGAAGGTCCCTGACTCATTGCTGCCTTCTCCCTGCGGTGTCGGATCGCGAGCGGACCGGCTCGGACAATTTGTTCGGACCCAGTTGGTGCAGCAAGTCCTTCAGGCCGGCATTGCGTTTTACAAGATCAGCGAGCGTATAGCTGTTCAAGACATCGAGCCATGCTCCCAGCGCTTGCTGCAGAATTCCGCGAAGCCGGCACGGCGACGTGATAAGGCACTGATTGGCCTCCGGATTGAAGCACTCCACAATATGAAAGTGCGGCTCAGTGGCGGTGACGATTTCGCCAAGGCGAATTTCGGTGGCGGGGCGGGCCAGTCGGATGCCGCCACCCCGCCCGCGCTGATTGTCCAGCAGTCTGGCATTGCCAAGGCGGTTCACCAGCACCATCAAATGCCCGCGCGAAATCCCGTAATGCGCGGAGATCTCCTGAATAGTGGCCGGCGCGGGAGTTCGTACCGCAACGAACATCAGGGTGCGAAAGGCATAGTCTGTGTGCAGAGTAAGGTGCATGGTCCTACTTTAAGATATACGTAGACTATTGCTTTTGCAACGGCCCGGCTGTAAGATATAAACACCATCTATCTTTGTGGGGAATGCGCTACAGGCAAAGCCCACAACCAAAGTGGCAACGCCATCCCCCGATGGGCGAGTGGAAACGAAGGCACAGGAGAGACTCTTGCCATGGCATACGTAATTGCGGAACCTTGCACCAACGTGAAAGACACAGCGTGTGTGGACGCATGTCCGGTGGACTGCATTCACCCGCGAAAGGATGAGGCGGATTTTGAATCAGCAGAGATCCTCTACATCCATCCGCAGGAATGTATTGATTGCGGGGCTTGTGTGCCGGTCTGCCCAGTGTCCGCCATTTTCGAGCTTGGGGAACTTCCCAAGCAGTGGGAAGGCTACGCAAAGATCAACGCCGACTACTACGAGTAGCGCGGACCAACTGACACGGGCGAAACCTCCGTGTGCCTGCCGCGAGAGTTGCTGCGGCTCAACAAGGCAGTTCGCCGACGAGATCACCAAAGGAGCAAGCAATGACTGAAGTGAATCCAGGAGTCACGGTTGCGGAAATCGCATCCACTTCGCTGGCCGCCGTGAAAGTATTTGAACGCTACGGAATTGACTACTGTTGCGGAGGAAAACGTCCGCTCGGAGATGTGTGCGGGGAAAAGGGTCTCGATCTTGCGAGTGTCGAGAACGAGCTATCGACCGCCTTGAACGCGGCGGCGGCCGAGGATCGCGAGTGGAACTCCGCTCCTCTCGATGAACTCGCGGATCACATCGTGAATCGCCACCATGGGTACTTGAGGCGTGAGTGCCCTGGCATCGCGGCTCGGCTGGAGAAGGTCTACCGCGTTTACAACCAGCGGTATGGCAGCGCGCTCATCGGGCTGCCAGAGGTATTTGCTGAACTTTGCGCGGAGTTGGAAGATCACATGATGAAAGAGGAACATATCCTGTTCCCGGTGATTTCGTCCTACCAGAACGCAGTCAGCGAGGGGAATCCAGTTCCCAAGCCCCTCTTTGGGACGGTGCAAGGCCCCATCCGCATGATGGAAGCAGATCACCAGGGCGCGGGTGCGCACTTGGAGAAGATCCGGGAGATCACGGAAAACTATACCGTCCCTGACTACGCCTGTGTTACCTACCGGGCATTGATCGAGGGTCTGCGGGAGCTGGAGCAGGACCTCCATCTGCATATCCACCTGGAGAACAACATTCTGTTTCCTCGTGCGATGGCAATGGAAGCTGCCGGGAATGGCCGCGGTTGAGCTGTCTCACTCACTGCCGAGACAGGATCGCCTCGACCGAACGACGTCTCAAAACAACAGCATGGGCCGGTCTTCGCTGGGTGGGCCGGCTCCGCGCGGTGCGTGAGGTGTCCGCAATAGGCGTGGCTGCCGGCCCCACTGAGTTCTAGTTCCGCGTGCGGGGTACTGGCGACGAAGGTCACCGTGCATTGTGCGAGCTACAGCGGTAGCCGCGCTTCGTCCTCAGAACCGGTACGAGAGTTACCGCTTACGTCACAGGCGAATGAAACCTGACCATGGCCAGTTGGCGAGCCGGATCTGCCTTACAGCTCCAGCACAAACGTGACGGGGCCATCGTTCAGCGAACGGACATCCATGTGAGCCTGAAAGACACCCTCGCCTACGGGCAGCCCGCACGCGCGCACTCTCTCGAGGAAATACGCATAGAGCCGCTTTGCCTCAGAGGGCGGAGCCGCCGCGTCGAAGGAAGGACGCCGGCCCTTGCGGCAATCGCCCAGCAGCGTAAACTGCGATACCACCAGCAAACCCCCACCCGCTTCCTGCACACTGCGGTTCATCTTGCCGGCTTCGTCAGGGAAGATTCTCAGGGTGGTGATCTTGTCGACCATCGCGTCCGCATTTCGTTCCGTATCGCCATGGCCCACGCCGAGATACACCAGGATTCCGAGGCCAATCTGGCCGGTAATCGTGCCCTCCACCGTAACGGAGGCTTCCGAGACTCTCTGAATCACAGCGCGCATGTGGTATTCAGTATGCCAGAGCCTTCTGTATGTACACATCCGCGATTGAGACTTATGCCTACGCGCGCGCCGGCCTTCTGGGAAACCCCAGCGATGGCTACTTCGGGAAAACAATTTCGTTCATCGTCCGCAACTTTCGGGCCCGAGTAGTGCTGTATCCCAGCGCCCGCCTTGAAATTCGCCCATCCAAGGCCGATATGCCCGTGTTTGAGAACCTTTCGGATCTCTACGAGATCACCCGCTGGCGAGGTTACTACGGAGGCATTCGCATTATCCAGGCGCTGCTGGTGAGGCTGATCGAGTACTGCAACGAGCAGGGGGTGGAGTTGCACGACCGCAACTTCACGCTGGACTAGGAGTCCACCATCCCGCTGCGGCTGGGCATGGGCGGGTCGAGCGCCATCATTACCGCCGCACTGCGAGCGCTGATGGAGTTTTACCAGTTGGAAATCACCCCGGAAATTCAGGCCAAGCTGATTCTCGAAACCGAAACGCGCGAGCTGAATGTTTCGGCTGGACCGCAGGACCGAGTAATTCAGGTCTATGAGGGACTTGTGTACATGGACTTCCAGCGAGAACTGATGGAGACCAGAGGCTATGGCCAGTACGCCCGGATGAACATCGGGCTGTTGCCTAACGTCTATATGGCTTTTCGCACCAGCCTGAGTGAGGGCACGGAAGTATTTCACAACAACGTGCGTGGGCGATGGAACGCCGGGGAAACCGCCGTTGTGGAGGCGATGAATACCTGGGCTTCCTATGCCGAGCAGGGCAGGATGGCGCTGCTGCGTGGTGACGTGGCGCGCCTGGGCGAGCTGGTGAACGCTAACTTCGATCTGCGCGCCACCGTCTACCAGATCAGTGAGGGCAATCTGGAAATGATTCGGAGGTCTAGAGACGTGGGGGCCACCTCGAATTTCGCCGGTTCCGGTGGAGCGATTGTGGGCACGTTTGAGGACGAAGCAATGTTCCAGCGACTGGTCCAGAGCCTGGGCGAAGTGGGCGTGAAGGTATTGAAGCCGCGGGTTGCGGCATGACCTGGGCCTAAGGTTCCTAGTGGCCAGACCTCCGGTATCGAGGGCGGGCCACTACGTGCGCCAGTTCTGCTCGATCTCTTCCAGCGTCTTGCCCTTGGTCTCCGGCAGCATGCGCCACACGAAGAGGAACGTGAACACACAGATTGAACCATAGATCCAGAAGGCGCCGCTCACACCGGCCACCCGCACCAGTGTGAGGTAGGTCATCGTAAGCACGATGCAGGCAATCCACAACGCAACGGTGGCAATGCCCATCGCGCGGCCTCGAATCCGGGTGGGGAAGATCTCCGAAAGCACCACCCAAGTGGCCGGCCCGATGCCCACCGCGAAGGCGGCCACGCAGCCAAGCACAAGCGGCAACACCACCCAGGCTGAGGGGGGCTGTTGCTGGAAGGCGAAGCCCAGCGCAAGCTGGCAAAACGCCATCCCGCCTGCGGAAAGCATCAGCAAAGTCTTGCGCCCTGCTCGATCGATCCACCAAAGCGCAACGAAGGTGGCAAGGAAGTTCACTGCGCCGATGGTGACGTTTGCGCCAATCGCCACGTTATCCGTGTTGCCGAGGTGCTCCTTGAACAGGATGGAGCCGTAGCAGAGGACGGTGTTGATGCCAGTGATCTGTTGGAGAATCGCCAGGCCAACTGCAATGGCGAGGGCGCGGCGATAGCCAGGCTGGAAAAGCTGTCGGAGCGTACCCGATTCTTCGGTGATGGCATCACGGATTCGAGGCAATTCCTCCTCTGCGCTGGCGGCGCCGGAGACGCGAGCGAGTACGCGGAAGGCTTCTTCCTCGCGGCCAATCTCCACCAGCCAGCGCGGGCTCTCGGGCACGAAGAACAGAGCGATGAAAAAGGCCAGTGAAGGAACGGCGGCTACAGCGAACATCCAGCGCCAGCTCTTCCCTCCACCAAAAGACAGCGTCCAATTGACGAAATACGCAAGCAGAATTCCGGTGACGATAGCCATCTGGTTAAGGGCCACCAGGCGGCCGCGGATTCGTGCGGGGGCGATCTCGGCGATATAGAGCGGCGCCAGCAGCGCAGCTACGCCAATGGCCACGCCGCCAGCAAAACGCGCTGCGCCAAACTCCCATAGATTGCGCGGCAGTGCGGCGCCCAAAGCGGAGAGGCCAAACAAGGCAGCCGCCAGAAGCAACACACGGCGACGTCCGAAGCGATCACTAAGGATACCGGCTACAATGGCGCCCAGGACGCAGCCGAACAAGAGGTTGCTGGCCGCGGCCTCGGTCTGAAACTCGCTGAGTGCAAACTCCTCGCGCAGGAAGAGGATCGCGCCGTTGATGACGGCGATATCGAAGCCGAAGAGCAAGCCTGAGGTGGCTGCCACCAAGGACACAAAGTACAGAAACGTCCTGCTGCCCGCGGTAGTGGCTGCGCCGGCCTGACGGGAGGTCTCCGCATCACGAGGGTAAGGTTCTGGCATGCGTCTTCTCGTTACGGCCGCCACTCTGCCGTGTACGTTGAATCTCCGGTGGGTCGCAGAACTTCCACCACGATTCGTACCGGCTCGCGAGTCTCACACTTGAAGCTCGTTTCGAACACCGCGCCGGGGGAGAGCGATGGGATATCCACCGTGCTTTGCTCTGCCGGGAAATCCCCATACCCGTATGCTGTCCATTGGAGGCGATAGCCGTCCAGCTTCCAGGCAGGCAATGTGGCCCTGGTTCGGATGGTTGCGCGCAACCGCGCCGGGGTGCCCTTGAGTGTCAACTGCTCGACGGGACTCGACTCCGCGCGCAAGGCAGCAAAACTGGGTTTCCGTCCGCCGATCACGTCCACGACTCCATGCACCCTCTGTTTCAGCGCGCCCAGGCCGCGGTCGCCGACTTGGGTTCGATAGTCGTTGTAGCAAAAGAAGATCAGCCCGGCGACCTCGGGAAAATCCCGGAAAACAGAGTTGTGCTCGTGGAGTACCTGAATCCGGCGGGCGTCGCCTTCCGGGCG
This sequence comes from Bryobacterales bacterium, assembly GCA_026129915.1. GTDB lineage: Bacteria > Acidobacteriota > Terriglobia > Bryobacterales > Bryobacteraceae > JACTMJ01. The sequence goes on along the minus strand of JAHCHD010000008.1, from coordinate 26,954 downwards.
GTCTGCGGTACAGGCGCAGTAGCCGTATTCTGAAACCACGATGGGTTTGCCTGGGAAGGCGGCAATAATCTCCTGGAGATTGCGCCGGAGATCGTCCGGCGTTCCAGGCGTCCAACTCTCGTAGTATTCATTCCAGGAAACGAAGTCCATCAGCCGGGAGACGTCATTGCCTGGGGTTTCCTTTAGGCTATGGGAGGCGTAGGTGCGCAACCGGCGGGGATCAAGTGTGGCCGCTTCCTGGTAGAGCCTCTCGGCGAAGCGATAGGCGGCCGGGTGTTGCCCGCCGATTTCATTGCACATCCCCCACGCGTAGATCGACGGGTGATTGCGGTCGCGGGCGATCATCTCCCGAAGCTGTTCGAGGCCGTTGTTCAGAATCTCGGGCGTGGGTTCGCCGGTCATGCCGGCAAAGGTCTTCGGTCCCCAGGTGGGTACTTCGGTCTGGATAAGGATGCCGTGGCGATCACAGAAGTCGAGTGTCCGGCGGTCCTGAGGCCAATGGACGCGGGTGAAGATTCCGTTCAGCTCCACCATGTCCTGATGGTCGTGGTGAAGCCACGCCTCGGGTTCCGCCATCCCATAGCACGGGTTACTGCCGGCCATGCGTTCGACGCCCATGGGGCGTATGCGCTCACCATTCAGGTAAAATGCGCCATCCCGGATCTCGAAGGAACGCACGCCAAAGGTTTCCGCGAACCGGTGTGGCGCATGACTGGCTGTGCGCAACTCCATTTCCAGGCGATAAAGAAACGGGTGATCAATGTGCCATAGCTTCGCGCCCGAAAGAGTCACGGGCGGAATCTTGAGTGTGACCGCCTCCATCGCAGGCAGTGCAACCGGATTGGGTTGGGTCCATTCCAGCACAGCCTGCCCGGTGCGTTCCTCCACCACGCGGCAGAGCAGGGAAGCCGTTACGGATTGTGAGTCTGTATTGCACAGCGTGACGGCGACGTTTAGGTTCGCGCTGCCTGCCGCAAGATCTGGCACGGCGTCAATCGCTACATGTTCCACGTAGGCCTTGGGAGTCACAAGCAGTGCCACGGGCCGGTAGAGGCCTCCATCATGCGCCCAATCGCTAGAGCGTCCTCGAGGCAGCATGGCATCATTAAACGCATTATCAACCCGCACTGTGATGCGGTTCGTCTGGCCATAGCGAATGAAGCTACTGATATCGAAGGTGAACGCAGTGTAGCCTTTGCCAACGTGCGAGCCGATCTCATTTCCGTTTACCCAAACCCAGGCGGAATGGAATACTGCTTCAAACTCCAGGCGCACACAGGAGTTCCTCCAGTAAGCGGGTACATCGAACGTGCGTGTGTACCAGGCGGGTGCGTAGTGCTCAGTGTTTTCCGGCTCCACCTGCCAGGTATGGGGAACCGTTACCGAGCGCCATCCAGGGCTGGGCTGGTTGGTCTCTGAGAATGCCTGCGCCTGGCCCTGATTGTCTGCATCCAGACGGAATAGCCACTCGCCGCAGAGCGTTATCCGTTGGGTGTCATGCGGGATCGTATCCTGTAGCGCGTCTCGGGCCGGCTGCGATTCAGCTTGCTGGGCGCCGAGGAATCCTGCCGCGCTAAGGCCCCCGCTGCGTAGCCATTGACGCCGGCTGGACTTGTCGCTCATGGTGTTCGCTCCTTAACTCATAGCGATGCGCGAATCTATCGAGATTACGCTAACCATATCTGTTTATCGGATAGTAAGCAACAGTCAGCCGGACGAAGCGCGTATTGCAGAGCGGGAACTCCGATTTGTGATAGCCTGCAGACGAAAGGTGACTTATGCTTCACCGTCGCGAGTTTCTGTCGTCCGCCGCCTTGCCGTTCGCGTCCTCGCTGGCGCCGGTACAAGTCCCGGCTCCCAACCCGCTGGGAAGTCTGGCGCGCCACATCCGCACACACCCACTTGCGATCACAATGTGGGATTTCTCATGGCTGGAGCGCCGCTGGCCCGGCGCGGGGTACGAGGACTGGGACCAGGTACTGGGGGAGCTGAAATCCCGAGGCTACGACGCCGTTCGCATCGACGCCTATCCGCACCTTATCGCCCACGGCGCTGAGAAGCACTGGGAGCTGCAGCCGGAATGGAACCAGCAGGATTGGGGCGCTCCTGCGCGCTGCCGGGTTCAGGTACAACCAGCGCTGAACCAGTTCTTGCGTGCCTGTGAACGGCAGCGAATTCTGGTAGGGCTGTCCACGTGGTACCGCAAGGAGGCCCCCCGGGTCTCCCGCCTATATAAGTCGGGCCAAGAGCAGGGTCTCGACTGGAAACTGGCGCTAGATAGTATCGCCGCCGAGGGGCTGCTTGGCCAGGTTCTGTACGTTGACCTCTGCAACGAGTTCCCCCTAAGCGTGTGGTGCCCGTGGTTCCCCAAAGGCTTCCAGCGCAACTCAGCCGACGGTGCGGGATGGATGCGCGAAGCCATTGCGGTTTGCCGGGAAAGCTATCCGCAATTCGACTATTGTTTCTCATTCACCAGCGAGTACCAGCGTTGGGAGACGGAAGTCGTGTCGATGCACGACTTCCTGGAACTCCACCTGTGGATGACGCACTTCACTGACTTCTATAAGCAGGTAGACTACAACTACGAGCGATTTGACTCGATAGGCTACGAAAACCTGGTGGCGCGGGGAGAGGCGCTCTACCACGCGAAGCGCGACTACTGGCACGAAAAGCTCGCGGAGTGCGTGCGCTGGGCGGCCCAGTGGGCCTATCGAGCTAACAAGCCGCTGGTGACTACGGAATGTTGGGCGGTGGTGGATTACAAGGACTGGCCGCTGCTGGAATGGGGTTGGATAAAGGATCTCTGCGAAACCGGCGTACGCACGGCGGCTGCCACGGGACAATGGGCTGCGATCGCAACCAGTAACTTCTGCGGCCCGCAGTTCGTGGGAATGTGGCGCGATGTGGAGTGGCACCTCCGCATGACGGAGACGATCCATCGGGCAGGACTGCCAAAACTCGGCTGACCAAAGATCTGATGACCCTGCCAAGTTATACTGAAGGAAAGAGTTTTCTCAGCAGACGAGGTGCTTGGCAGCTTGCAGGAATCCAGTATTTTGTGGCTTCGCGTGGCTGCCCTGCTTTATCTGCCTGGCTTGTTGGTAGCCCTATTTTCCTTCCTTCGCGGGAACACCAGCAATGTGCGTTCGGTAAGTAGCCGTGGCGCGCTGGTTTCGTTTCTGATGGGCGCCACGGTTCACTTGGTGGCTGTCGTGGAAGAAGCCATTGAGGTGGGCCAGCTACCTGCCAACAACTTCTTTGAAGCCATCACTCTTCTGGGCCTGCTCCTAGCCGTTACCCTGTTGATTTGTCAGGTGGTATACCGCTTTGACGGACTCGCCGTTCTGCTGATGCCCCTCGTGTTTCTAATGACATTGACGGGCGGTGTGGCGGGCGCTAATTCCTCCTGGCGACTGGGCGCGGGTCGCGATGCCTGGCTGATCACTCACGTGGTCTTTGTGATGCTTGGTTACGCGGGCTTGCTGGTTACCGCTGCGGTTTCGCTGTTCTACCTCTGGCGGGAGCGGCAGTTGAAGCAGAAGCACTTTCCCTCTGAAGGCGACCGCGTGCCTCCCCTCATGACGCTCGATGGAATCATTGCCAAGGCGGGCGCATGGGGCTTCGCCTTCCTCACCGCTGGTTTGGTGATGGGCATTATCTGGGCCTCGAACGAAAGTGGGATCCGCTGGATCCGCGAGCAGCGCATCCTGGTGGCAGTGGGCACCTGGCTCATCTACCTCGCGCTGGTTTATCTGCGCGCGGCATCGGGCTGGCGCGGGCGGAAGGCCGCGTATCTGGCCCTTGCGGCGCTGGGGAGTTCGGTTGTCACTTGGGTAACGCACTCGGGCGTTGCGTCGGTATTGAAGCAATGACGCATTGGCCTATCAATGTCTGGACGGTGGGATTGAGCCATCGAACGGCGCCGGTTGAGGTGCGGGAGACCCTTGCGCTTGATTCACACGCTTTGCCGGAAGTCTGTGCTCAGTTGCATGCAAGCAATGCCGTAGAGGAATGTCTGCTGGTCTCCACCTGCAATCGCGTGGAAGCGATGGCCATACTTCACGAGGGCGCGGATGGCTCCAAGGAATTGCGTTCCTTTCTCCGGGGCCTGGCAAAGGGTGGCGTCGCTCCCGGTGTCGAACATTTCTACTCTCTCCATGGGCAGGATAGCGTTAGTCACCTTTACCGCGTCGCGTCCAGCCTCGATTCGATGGTGGTGGGCGAACCGCAAATTCTTGGGCAGTTGAAAACCGCGTATGCTTTGGCCAAGGAGAGAGGCGCGCTGCATGGTCCGCTTGAGATGCTGGTGACGCGCAGCTTCCAGGTGGCCAAACGCATTCGTACTGAGACGGGAATCGGCGAGAACGCCGTTAGCGTGAGTTTTGCTGCAGTGGAACTTGCCAAGAGGATTTTCGGGAACCTGCGTGGTAAACGCGTGTTGATTCTTGGCGCCGGGAAAATGTCGGAGCTCGCCGCACGGCACCTGCGCCACTCTGGCGCTGAACATATCTTCGTCACCAATCGTACTCACAATAAGGCGGTGGAGATCGCCTCGGTGTTCCATGGCGAGAGCTTCCTCTATGAAGACCTTGCCAAACGTCTGCCGGAGATGGACATTGTGATCGCATCCAGCGCCGCCCCGCATTACGTCATCACGCAGCAGTTGATGCGCGGCGTCATGGATGCGCGCAAGCACCGGCCAACCTTTTTGATCGACATCTCCGTTCCACGCAACATTGAGCCCAGCGTGCACACCCTCGACCAGGTTTTCGTCTACGACATCGACGACCTCCAGAAGGTGGTGGAAGAGAACCTGAAGGAACGGTCAGCCAAAGCGGACCGGGCCGAAGAGATCGTTCGCGAGGAGGTGGACAAAGTCCTGGTAAGACTTCGGGCGAGAGAGGCAGCCCCCATCATCATTCGGCTTCAGGAACAACTGGAGCGGGCGCGGCGCGAGGAAGTGGAGAAACTGCGCCGCAAACTGGGGCCAGTGAGCCCGGAGCAGGACGCAGCAATTGAGGCAATCACGCGCAGCCTGGTGGCCAAGATCGCGCATGGGCCGATTTCCGAAGTCCGGCGCAGTGCCGCGCATCCGGACGGGGCTCCAGTTTTGGATGCCATCCGCCGGGCCTTCCGTCTTGATGAAGAAGTGGTCGCCGCCACCACGGATGCAGCGTCGGATGCAGCGGCTGAGGATGAGCAACGGAACCCCGGGTCATCCGCACATGAGACTCCGGCTGAGCAAGAGCAAGTGGAGCGCTAGATATGCCTGGCATGGAGACGTTGCGTATCGGGTCGCGTGGATCGAAGCTGGCGCTATGGCAGGCAGAGTGGGTGAAGGCCCGCTTGGCCGAGGCTGGCCACCTGGCCGAGATCGTAATCATCAAGACCACAGGGGATAGGATTCTCGACGTGCCGCTCGCAAGGATCGGCGGCAAGGGCCTGTTTACGAAAGAGATTGAAGAAGCACTGATCGACGGCCGTGTAGACCTGGCGGTGCACAGTCTGAAGGACTTGCCCACCACCCTGCCCGAGGGCCTAATCATGGCAGCCATGCCGCAACGAGAAGACCCCCGCGACGTGCTGGTGGGCGGTACGCTGGAAGGGCTTCCCGACGGCGCTAGCGTGGGCACAGGCAGTTTGCGACGGACGGCGCAATTGCGCGCCCTTCGTCCAGGGCTGGTGGTGGCCGATATCCGTGGCAACGTGGACACCCGCTTGCGCAAGCACAAGGAGGGCCAGTACGAAGCACTGGTGATGGCCAGCGCGGGTCTCACGCGACTGGGGCTGCAAGCGGAAATCTGCGAGTATCTCGCGCCGGAGATCTTTCTGCCAGCGGTGGCACAAGGAGCGCTGGCCATCGAGACACGGGCGGACGAGGGCCCTGGCTGGCATGCTGCCAAGGCGCTGCACGATTTCCAGGCCGCGGCCACGGTCGAGGCAGAGCGTGCCTTGCTTGCTGGCCTCGGTGGTGGGTGTCAGGTGCCAGTGGGCGCGTACGCCACCATCGAGGGTCATCGGTTGCTTTTACGGGCCGTGGTGGTTTCGCCGGATGGGCTCCGTCTGGTGCGGAGAGAGCGCGAAGGCACAGTGACCGGCGCAGCACAGGTGGGTATGAGGCTGGCGGAAGAACTGATGGCATCGGAGGCACGGGATATCATCGCCGCTGCCCAAACGGCGCCAACCGCGGAGCATGACTGATGCCCAGCGCGGCAAAGCCTCTCGGGGAACAGACACTGCTGCTGCTCCGTGCGGTTGGCCAGGAAGCTGAACTGATGGCGGCCTTGCGGCAACTGGGCGCCTCAGTGCTGCATATACCCGTGCTGGAGATTCAGCCTCCCGCAAGCTATGACGCCCTGGATGCGGCCTTGCATCGGTTGAACGGCTACCAATGGCTGTTGTTCACCAGCCCCAATGGCGTGAGCCGTTTCTCCATGCGAGCTGCGGAGCTTGGCATCGTTATCAATGCGGGCGCACTTGGGCAAATCCAGGTGTGTGCCATCGGCCCGGCCACCCGCGCGGAAGCCGAAGCGCATGGAATTCATGTGCACCTTTTGCCCGAGGAGCATGTCGCTGAGGGACTGGTGGCGTCCTTCGCCGGGGTCGATCTTCGGGGAATGCGAGTCCTGTTGCCGCGTGCGGCGGCGGGGCGCGATGTGGCCCCCGAGGCGTTGCGAGCCCTGGGCGCCAGCGTGGATGTTGTGGAGGCCTATCGCACCGGAATGCCTACGGCGGCGGAAGCACGCATACAATCGTTGCTGGAAAGTGGCCAGCGGGTGGATTGGGTGTTATTCAGCAGCGGGTCCACGGTGAAGAACTTTCTGGCAGCGGGAGGACGTCCGCTGCTCAATCGCGCGAAGGCGCTGAGCATCGGCCCAGCCACCACGGAGGTAATGCGCAGGCACGGGCTGGATCCGGCGCTGGAATGCGAGCACCACAGTGGCGAGGGTTTGGTGAAGGCGCTTTCCGGCGCGGGGGGAATGGCGGGATCGCATGCTAGCATGGAGGATTCCGCGGGTGCGGCGCAGTGAGTGTGCCCGGCGTGAATGAGTTCGCATGAAGCCTTGGATGAAATATGTTGCGATTGGCTGGCTGCTTCCCGGGGGCGGTCATTTACTGCTGGGGCGGCGCTGGCGCGGGGTATTTCTGCTATTCGCCGTGCTCTCGATGTACCTCTTTGGATTGATGATGCGCGGTACCGTGTACCTGCCCAAGAGCGGTGACCTGATGACTACCCTTGTGAACACGGGTGGTTTCCTCTGTAACCTGCTGAGCGGGTGTCTCTACGTGTTCGCGATGGCTTTCGGATACGAAGGAAGCGAGACCCCAGGGCTGGCTTTCGATTACGGCACGGTGTTCCTTGCCTCGGCCGGATTGCTGAATCTGCTGGCGATGGTGGATGCCTTTGAAATCGCCACGGGCAAGAAGGACTAGGCGGAAACCGGGCGATGCCGAAACTCACACTCTCTCACCTCGAAGCCGCGCTGCTGTTTTGTTTCTTTACCAGCATGGTGCTGGGCATTGTAAGCCGCAATACAGACCGTGACCGGCTGCGCTATGGAGCAAAGTGTTTCGCCTACTTTCTGGTAACGCTGCTTGCGGCGGGCTGGTTGATGTATCTTGGTCACGGATAGCAGCAAGCGGCCGGACCGCCAAGGGTATCCGGCCACGGAAACAGGAACCGCGATGGCAGATTCAGGATCGAGCGCAAGCCAAGTGCTGGCGCAATACCGCCGGTGGAAAGAAGACGGTGAGGCCTTGAGGGCGCGCGCGCAGAGCTTTCTGGTGGAGCGATTCTCTGCACTCATCCAGGAAGCCCAGCAGGTGCAGCACGACTTATGGGAGGACTTCGGGCAGTCGGTGAAGTTTCCCGTCAACCCAAAATTCGCCCGGAAGGGGAAAGGGCGCAGCCCGGCCAGAAAGGCCGTCGCTGCTCCCCGTAACTCGCCGTCCGCGCGGCCTGCTCCAGCCCCTGTGTCCGTTCCGGTGAAGAGCGGCGCTTCCGCCGGCGCGGCACCGGTGACGTCACGCCGGACAGCCCCAACCGCTTCGTTGCGAGCGCCGAAAAAGCCCGGTTCAGAAACAGTGGATTTGGAAAAGAAGCGCCGCCAGCTCCGCAAACAAATCGAAAAGGCAGAAGCCAGGTTAGCTCAGGTAGCCGCACTTGGCGATGCAGTGAAAATGCAGAACGCGGAAGACCGGCTGTACGAACTCAACGACGACCTGCGGCTGCTTGACCAGTCTGAGTAACGGGCAGATCCTGCGGTAACACGGGCAAGGGAGGCAGAGGCGAGATGGAGGATTCGTCGCAGGGCGGAAAGGTGATTCCGTTTGCGCGCGGCCTCAAGAAAGGGCAATCCAGGCAAGCAGAACGCCGGCAGCCTGACGTGATTCCCAAACCCGGAAAACTCCCGCTCACTCGAATGCTCGAAAGCTTGCATCCTCGCGTGCAAGCGGTGCTAGTGGCACGCGAGGGCAAATGGGAACTCTTCGAGCGGGGAGGCGAATGCTCGCAGCGACGCAGCATACTGGCCACCATCTCACTGCCCGAATTGCTGCGCATTCTGGAAAAGAGCTCAGCGAGCGCTTCCGTGGCTTTCCTCGCGCAGGGTCCGCAGGTGCTGCAGGCGCCGCGCCGTCCTGAAGATCATCCGCTGATGCGAGACCAGCGAATTACGCTATCGCCCTGGCCCGGATTCGACCTTGCTCTGCTGTTGCGGGAGGGCACTCCACGCTACGCGTTGTGCCTTGACCCCGATACCAGCATCTACGTCGCCGAAGAAGCCTTGCCGCAAGTGGCGCGCTTCTTTGATGAAGCGGCGGATAAAGACCCGGCGCAGAGCTAGTCGCAGATCTCCTGAATGCGGACGTTTCGGAAGCGCACGTAGCTGGTGAGGTCATGCAACTGCAGCCCAATGGGTCCAGTGCGGGAGCGGCGCGGATCGCCCGGATGTTCGGCCACCAGTTCGCCATTTACCTTCACCGCGATCCGGTCCTTGCGGCTTTCAATCTCCAGCGTGTTCCACTCCAAGCGCTTCTGTGCGTCTTTCAACGGGGGCACCATACCGTAGATGCTGCCTGTCGCCCACTTGTCCGGCCAATCGCTGTTGATCTGGATCTCGTATGCAGTCTTTGACGGGGTACACGAGAAATCTGGCGGAATCTTGATGCCGCATTCGGCACGCTTGGGATCGCGGATGGAAATGCCGCTGTTGCCGGGCGAGCGCACCCAGTACTCGAGGCTAAGGTTGTACTGGTCATACTCGCGCTCGGTGTAGAGCCAGCTCTGGGCGGTCACCCAGCCTCGCACCATCGCGAAGTCAAACGGGCTTAACTGCTTCAGGCGGCTCAAGTCCTCGTCTCGGTACCCGGTCAGCACCTGCTTGTCGTCCAGTTCCCACTTGCCTTCGCCGAGGATCTGCCAGCCAGTTAGGCCAGGCTTCAACAGGTCCACCCAATCGCTGACGCAGGCTGGCTGTTGGGCGCGGAGAGGCGGCAGACAAAGCAGGAATGTTGCGAAGGTCAGAGCAGTTGAGGTCAGCAAGGCAGAGTAGCGCAGAGTTTTCGGATGTGCCATCAGTAGATCCTCAATCGCGCGAACTGCTCCCCGGGGGGCGCGCTCACTCGCGCGATCAGTCCGTGAGCGGTTTCACAACCGGGCCGCCGCAGACGCCCACCCCGTTGTTTGAGACGCTCAGCAGGAAGTTAAAGACGAGCGCATACATCGATTGTTCAGTCACATGCGCGTGGCCGGGTAGCTTGTAGCGGACGGGCAGTTCCTTGCAGATTTGCAGTCGCATCGCGAGCGGATTCACCTTGCCCGTTCGTTCGCGGCGATTCGCCACCAGCAGGGGAGTTTGCATCACGCGGCCGTTGCTGCCGTCGATATAGAACTGGCACCGCGAAAACCAGCCGGTGTTGGAAGGGCTGGAGGCGTCGAAAAGCAGAAGCGGGGAACTTCGGTCTGTCGCCGTCAGATCCATCGTCACAAACCGTGCTTCATCATGTAGGATACAAGTGAAACCGGCCTGACGGGCAACGTTCTCAAGGAACTCCAGATCAAGTTCCAGAACGATGAGTTGTTCGATACCTGCCTGAACGACTTGCATAGGGTAAAACCCATTGTACGGCAGGCGACCCGTTTTCTGCCCGGACGGCCAGGGATTGCTGCCTATGGGAAACTGAGATTGTGGCATCACTTTCGCTAGAGTCGCCCAGACCAAGCCGAAACGGAAAAGATGCAGCCGATTCCCAAGCACTGGTTCTGTTTGATATCGATGGCACGTTGATCCGAAAGTCCGGACCACAGCACAAGGAAGCTCTGGAGTATGCCGTATGGCGCATCGTGCAGGTGCGTGCCAGCCTCGATGGAATCCCCACACACGGCATGCTGGATACCGATCTCGTGACTGCGATGGCCCGGCGAGCTGGCGTCCCGGTAAGAGAGATCCGCGAGGCGATGCCGGCCATCATTGCCAGCGCCGAACGGCGCTACGCCCGCCGGAACCCAGGGCTGCTTACCAGCCGCGTGTGTCCCGGAGTGCGAACGCTGCTGCGGCGCCTGGAGCGGCGCGGCATTCCCTTGCTGTTGGTAACGGGAAACTTTCCTCGTATCGGCTGGAAAAAGCTGGAGCTTGCCGGGCTGAAGAGCTACTTTCTCGATGGCGCCTTTGCTGGGATGAGCAGCACGCGCGCCGGATTGGCTCGGCTCGCGATGCGTGCGGCACGTCAGCAGGGCTGGGCGCATGCACACACCCCTGTATCTTTGGTTGGCGACTCCCCGAATGACATCCGCGCCGCGCATGCCAATGGAATTCGCAGTATAGCCGTCAGCACGGGCATCAACAGCAGCGAACAGCTGCGCACCTACTCACCGCACGTGCTGGTGGAAACGCTGGTTCAACTGCGGCTCGAGGAATTGCTCGGGCGGGGCTGATCGGGTGGCCCGGACCATTCACATTTCCGTCAGGCGCAAACACAAAGTGCCTTCGGCTAAGTTGCGGATAGCAACCGCCGAAGGCACTTCTAGCTGCACCACTCGCGCTGGTTACGAGGCTTTCCCGGTCTGCTCCACTTGGAGGTTGTTCGTAACCGCGAACACACCAGGAACCTGCCGCGCCTGGGCCTCCGCCACTTGGCGCTCAAGCTTGGTGTTCACCATGCCTTCCAGACTTACATTTCCGTTCTTCACGATGATGTGAATGGGCGGCACCGCGCGAATGGCAAGGGGGCGGAGTGCCGAATGGCCATAAATTGCCCGGAAAGTAGCAAGCCGGATGCGGTCGTCCATTGGCGACAGCGGCAGCACTTCAATTTCGTTGTTTACTTTTGTGACACCTTCAATGCGTTGAACAACGCGGCCAGCATCGTCCTTCAGTGTCGGACGGCTCACTTCGCCAAGTAATGTAACTTCGCCAGCGGGCGAAACACTGTACTTGAAGTTGTCAAATACGCTGTAAAAGGGTAAGGTTACGAGTTCCTTGCGGACCTGCTTCCCAATGCGGTCCTGCATCCGCTCGCTTTCCTGCGCTGAGACACCAAGGGTTGTCGCGAACATGGTAAGCATCGCCAGCAACACCTTTGCAATATTTTGATTGGTCATCGGTTTGTCCTCCTCATCCCTTGTTCGGGTTCTCCCCTTTAAGGACATCTATGAGACGGTTTGAAATACTCAGCCGTTTCATTTCTCGCTGCCGCTTAACAGTTTCTGCTTCGCGGATATCTGTCCTTGAATACCAACTGCTCTGTAAGGTATTCCTATCAAACTACGCGAGTTTCTCTGCGCGAATAGCGCAATTCTGCTATCGATTCCACTTGCGAGTCAGCGACAATCGTAAGCACGTGGTAGAACAACGATTCCTTGTGACGGAGACAGATGCAAGAATGCGTCTGGATGCCTATCTTGCGCCTCGCCTTCCGCTGCTGAGCGGAACCAAATTGCGCGTGCTGCTGATGCAAAGCGGGGTGTTGCGCAACGGACTCAGGGTTACTGGAGGCGACCGTCTCCGCCCAGGGGACGTAGTGGATATTTGCTGGGACCCGTCACGCCTCCCACCACTGTTTCCCGAACCGTACTCGCTCAGCATCCTCTGGGAAGATGCACTGCTCGTCGCTGTCGACAAACCCGCTGGCATGCTTGTACACCCAACGATGGGGGTGAAGCGCGGCACACTCGCCAATGCGCTGCTCGCGCTCTGGAACCCCTGGCTGCGGGAGGAATTGCTCGTGGACGAAAGTGCAACCCCCGTGATATGGCCGCACTTTCTTCATCGCCTTGATCGCGAAACCTCCGGCGTGGTGCTGGTGGCGCGTAACCGCGAATCCGCCTCGCGACTCGGCAAACAATGGGCGGCGCGTGGGGTGCGGAAGCAATACCTTGCCATCATGGAGGGCCGCCTGCCTGCGGGATGGTCGATGGTAGATGCACCCATCGGGCGTGTCGCCGACACCGCGCCCCACTGGCAGGCAACCCCCGGAGGGATGTCCGCCCAGAGCTATCTCTATCCCCTCGCATGCGAGGCCGGCCTCACCCTCGCCCTGCTTGAGCCCGTTACCGGGCGTACCAACCAACTGCGTATCCATACCGCCAGCCTCGGCCGTCCCATTGTGGGTGATGTAGCCTATGGCGCCACCGCGGCCGGGCGACTCTGCCTGCATGCCTGGCGCCTCATGTTCAACCATCCCCAATGCGACAGCATGGTCACGGTGGAGGCGCCCCCGCCCTCTGCCTTTCAGCAGCAGTGGCCAGCAGCTTTTCCCTCACCGCTGTCAGTACCGGACAGGAGCGCCCGGGGTTAGGCCGGGAATAGGCACGTGAATGGTTCCGTTAAATACGTCGCCCACACGAGCAACGAATTCGTTGTGTAGCAAGCTGTTATCTGCGATCAGGTGTGGCGAAGTGAGTGCGAACTTCCCGCCGCGCATATCGCTGTAGCTGCCGCCTGCCTCGGTCACTAGAAGTAATCCTGCCGCTACATCCCAAGGATTGAGGCCAAACTCCCAGAAGCCATCCAGCCGCCCCGACGCCACACTCGCCAGGTCGATGGCAGCAGATCCGCTACGCCGGATGCCATGTGCCCGTACTCCAAGCTGATGGAAGAAATACACGTTCACGTCTTCGTGCCGCTTCCGGCTCGGGAAGCCCGTCGCCAGCAGGCTCTCGCACAGGTCTGCCGTCTTCGATACGCGGATGCGGCGGTTATTGAGGTACGCGCCCGCACCCTTCTCCGCGGAAAACAGTTCGTTGCGATTGGGGTCAAACACCACGCCCGCGATAATCTCATCGCCTTGAAGCAAGCCGATGGAGACGCAGAACGCCGGGTAGGAGTGGGCGAAATTGGTGGTGCCGTCAAGCGGGTCCACATACCAACAGAATTCTGACTTCCGGTCCTCGCCGCTGCCTTCTTCGGCCACCACGGAATGGGCTGGAAAGTACTGGTGGAGGCGGCTCACTACCAGCGCCTCACTCGCCCGGTCCGCTTCTGTCACCAGGTCCTGTTCTCCCTTGATCTCCCAGGCAGGGCGCTTTTCAAGATAGTTCAACAGAAGCGCTCCGGCTTCGCGCGCAATTTCGGTGGCCACTTCCATGTAAGAAGGCATGCAGTTTCCTTTACGGGAGCCTTGGCGGCGGGCGGTACCTGCTTCGCAAGCAGAGATTCGGCTGGCTATTGTTCGGGGGACCCCGCCTCCCCATAGTAGCCACTGCGGGTTTGTACCAGCAAACCGGGGCGGGTTGTCGTCAGCCGCAGCGCATGATAGCCGTCCTTTGAAGGCGGTGCGCCGCGCGGATAGAAGCCAAGCAGATATTGCGTGCGGAGGTCTCGAAGGAGTTCGCTGAACACGGTGTCCAGTTCCGCTCCCAGTGCTGCCGCATACACCTTGCCGCCAGTGCGTTGCGCAATGATGTAGAGCGCATTCTCCCCGCCAATGCTGCGGCCGGCGTGCGCTTCCACGGGAATCACCACAATTGGGTACACCACCGTGTCTGCTTCATGGAGTTTCCGTATGGCCTTGGTGATGTTCAATCGGCTTGTGGTGTCACTGCCGTCGGATACTACCACCACCACATGGCGACCGCGACGATGTTCGATCACGTCCGCGGCAAGATACAGCGCATCGTAGAGAGACGTGCCGCCGCTGGCGCGTATGCGGTTCAGCGCCCGGTTGAAGCTCCCCAAGTCGCGTGAGAAATCCTTGAGCAGGGTCACCTCATCATTGAATGCATAAAGGGCCGCGCTATCCTCTTCGTTCCCGCTGGAAACCAGCGCTCGCAGGAAGCGCTCGACGCTGCGCCGCTCTTCCCTCAGCCTGATGGAGGTTGTAAGGCTCACGTCAATAAGAATACTCACCGATAAGGGCTGTTCTGTGCGTTTCTCAAAGACAGCAATCTCCTGGAGTGCGCCGTTATCTGTCAGCACAAACTCATCGCGTTCCAGGTCCGCAATCAGTTGCCCGTTTTCGTCCTTCACTGTCGCCAGCAGAGGTACCAGGCGCACATCGCTGCGAAACGTGGGCGCAATCTCAGGGGACTGGGTACGGGTGCGCGGCGGATCCTTTACTCCTCGGAACTGGCCGGTCGCGGAAATCGCCAGCCCTAGCAGGAGAAAGAGGACTGCTGCGTACGCGGCTACCCGGCGGGCTTGAGTGTTGCTTCCCATTCGCCCTCCACCCACACTTCACCGTCCTCGAAGTACTCCTTCTTCCAAATCGGAACACTCGTTTTCAGGCGATTGATACCCTCAAGCGCGGCTTCAAAGGCAGGGCGTCGGTGAGGTGAGGTCACCACCACCGCCACGCTCGTTTCGCCAATCTCCAGGCGTCCCAACCGGTGGACGATGGCCACCCGGCCTACGGCATGTTTGCTCGCGATGTCCTGCCCGATGGCCGCCATTGTCTTGATGGCCAGCGCCTCATAGCATTCATAGTCGAGGAACCGTGTCTTGCGTCCGCCCGAGTGGTTGCGCACCACGCCCTCGAAATTCACAAACGCTCCATCCTCCGCGCGCAGGACCTCCCGCGCGAGCCGCGTGCCGTCGATGCGTTGGCGCGTTAGGCCAAAGAAGTGGCCTTCGGCTGTGCGGATTTCGTGAATCCAGCCGCCGTCGTTTCCCCCGCTCACGGGCGGCAAAAAGGCAATCTCGTCGCCTTCGGACAGCACCACCGGCTGGTGAAGAAACTCGGCATTGCGCGCCAGCACGATGCTGCCTCGCATCGCCGCAATCCCAGGGAAAGCAACCGCAACAGCCCCAAAAAGCTCATTGCTTGTACTGCCTGGAGGCAGTTCCCAGCTCATCTCGCTGGCACCCGCAATCTCACGCAACTGGCCGAAAAACAGCACCTGGATATGGATGGGTTCAGTCATGGATGTTCGGAAGCTTTCCTACCATGATAGTCATCGCTGGCCATGCTAGACCTCATGGACACACTGCTAGCGCATTCGTGGGTTCATCAAAAGGGACGCGCCCCGCCCAGTCGGGATTCCCCGAAAGTGACTTCATTGTTCGTTTTTGTGGGAGCAAAGCGCAAAAGGCGCACCCTCCTGCGAAGGTGCGCCCTCAGCGTGCCGGTGATTCCTGGCGTAAGGGTAAGTTGCTCTGCGTTACCCAATCGAATAGCTGCGGCCCGCGTGGAAACCACAAAGGATCTGGAACAGCCTGTGCGCAATAAGCTCATGCAGCGTATGCAGTTCCTTGTTGGCCTTGAAAATCTCTTCCGGGTCAGTGGACTTCTTCACGCCCCCGCCCGCCCGCAAGGCCGCCGAGGCCTCGTTAATGATCGGATCCGCAAGCACCTCTCCAGCCATCTCCCAAAGGGAAATGAAGCGGTCAACCGCGGTGGGGAAGCTCACCTCGAACACGCCAAAGTTGGAGGTTGTCCGCGGTGGCTTGTAGTCGAGGTTGAAGGGGCCTTCGTAGCCGTGGCTGCGCAGCAACACGAGCACGTTCAGCCAGTCGAGCGGATTCACCAGGCCCACAGCGATATCCACGTCGTGCTTCAGTCGATAGCCGTCGTTGATGTCAAAGTGGAAAAGCTTGCCCTTGAGCAGTGCGCGGGCTAGCGCCGCGCGTACCGAAGCGCCCCACATCAGCTCGTGCAGATATTCCGGGTTCAGGCCCACCATGTCGGGATATTTCAGCAACCCCGAGTCAATAAAACCAAGCATTGCGTCCGACGTCGGCAGCAGGATCTCGGCCTGTGGTTCAAACGGTTTCGCTTCGAGGCAATGCTTCAGGGTTGCGCGCTTCCGCTTCTTGGCTTCCTTAATGTCCGCCTCGCAAGCCGCGTTCAGCCCCTCGGCGTACCATTTCAGGGTTTCGGTTTCCTCCACCGCGCCCTGCACGTAGTAGCCCAGTGACCCTGGCCAGTAGACGGCATAATTCGCCCCGAGCTCGTGGCCCATCTTTACGGTATTCACCAGGCGCCAGGAGGCATACTCGCGAATCTCCGGCGACTCGCTAGCCGGGCTGGTAGCGAACACCTCATGGTGGAAAGTCTCCGTGGTCACCATCGAACAAGTGACATCGGCCTTCTTCAGCGCGGCCTTGATCTTTCCGAGAATCTCGGCCTGCTTGTCCGTGCCCAGTGCTTTAGCCGGAATCACGTCGGTATCGTGGGTCGCCCAGGTGCGAATGCCCAGCTTGCCGTAGAAGTCGATGACCTTCTCAAAGGACACCGGCTTGCGTGTGGGCGCGTGGAAGAGGGCGCTGCCGTTATAGGAGCCGGCCCATTGGGGACCGGTAATGAAATACTTGCGGCGCTGCTCGGGCGTATAGGCGCCGCCGCAGGCCTTCATCAGCCGGGATACTAAGGATTGCTGTTTTTCTGGGGGAATGGGTGCACTCATTGTAGGGAAGTCTCCGCAGAGCCATCCTATAACGGGAGTCGCATCAAAGGAAACTCCGGCAGCCCTGCGTGGCCAGGGCATGAGCGAATCATCGGGCTGTGAGGGCCACGACGCCGTCAAGCCGCGCCAGTTTGCCGTCAAAGGTTGCCAGCGGCGTATGCCCTGACCGGATGGCCAACGCCGCCATCAGGCAATCGGTGAATCCCACTCCAGGGTGGGCATGAAACAGCTCCGCGGCCAGTGCCACCGCGTCGGCATGTTGCAGGGTCAAGCGCTCGTGGTCCAGCAGCATCACCACTGCCGTGTACAGCCGGGACGGGGGAATCTGATAAACCGCCTTGAGCACCCACGCGGTCTCGGCCAGAGCGAGAATGGGAACCCATGCGCCATCCTGGATGAATTGTTCCGCGGCGGCCACTTGCTGGGCGTCGTCGCGGACGATCAACCGCACCAGCACATCGGTGTCAATGCTTTGCATGGCGTGCGCGCACCGCGCCCTCAATGCCCCGCTTCCAGTCCGTGACGGACTTTCGCGCGGGTGCGCCCGCAGGAAACAACGCCTGGTGGATATCCGCGAAGCTGCGTTTGCCCGCCTTCCTGACAACTAACTGGCCGTCGACCTCGACCCATTCGAGGACGGAGCCGGGGCCTACTCCCATCCGCTTGCGCACAGCGGCCGGCACGGAAATCTGCCCCTGGGCGGTGATCTTCGATTCCGCGATTGGCATGTCTTCAGTGTACATTACCCTGGTAATGCACAGTGCGCCGGGCGATCCTTGCGCGCGGTCGCCGCGCCCGCCTACCGCGTGACCCTCCTGCGCAGAAGACACAGGGCGGCCAGCGCCAGCGCGGACAGGCCCAGGGTGGCAGGTTCCGGAATGGGCGCGGGATCGACGGTGAATGCCCGCACTGAACTCAATCGGATGCCGATGTCTGCGGAGAGCACGGTTTGCCTGTTTTCGAAGCTCCCATCAGCCAGAATCCGTGACCGCTGGTCGAACTCCAGGTACTCCAAGAGCACAGATCCGAAGCTTTCGGAAAAATCAGGACTACCGGGGAAGGCCGATGCGTCATCCCACTCGAAGTTCAGCGGCAACGCCAATGGATCACCCAGGAAGCTGGCAACCCCGTGCAGCAGCAACCGTGTCAGGTTCATCTGTAGCGAATACTGGTGGAAGGAGGCGCCGGCAACGTTGTCCGGGTCAGTGCCGTTCGAGTAGCCGTAGGCCGTCTCGGCGAAACTCCTGGTGGCGAAGACCTCGTTGAAGAGTGGATCACCCGGCGGACCGAAGTTGTCCTGGCCATAGCCCATGAAGCCCGTGTAGCGGGTTGGGATGGCTTGGCTAAAGAATGGCGGATTGCTGGCATTTGCCTGCGCGTCGACATGGACCTGCGCCAGCTCTGTGCGGAACGTGAAGCCAGCTACGTCCACCTGCCCCACAATCCACGGCTCTGCGGCAATCGAGGAGTGAATCTGGGAAGGTTGCAGTTGGGTTGGTGTTGTTGCGCCAGCGGGCGTCAGCACTGCAGCCGGTATCTTGCTCAGGTCCACGATGAAGTAGCCGCTGGCCAGCGTACCCTGCGCCACCAGAATGTTGGTGGGAGGCGCGATGGTCAAGTCAAAGAGCTCATCCTGGATCTGGATCAAGCCCGTTCCATCCGGCCGGGATGGCTTCACCGCATCGACATAGCCCTGGAACTCGATCCGCAGGATAGAGGCCTGCACCGGCAAGCTGATGGCAAGTAGCAAGACCCACGTTGCCCACCACGCCAGCGACGTGCGCTTCCAGCGCTTTCGAGGCAGCGTTGTCCTGTTGGATGTGTCCGCAGAGTCCGTTCCGGTCCTGGCAATCCCAGACCCTTCCGCCAACTCAATTGACAGCGTGGCGCGTTCTAGTGGCAGTTTCACAAAAGCATCCCCTTGGCTACATTAGTGCGGTGGAACGCCAAAAGGCTCATCCACCGCAAGTTTTCAAGTCCTAGGCCGGTCGATTCAGAGCCACGATGGCAGCGCAGGCCATGCGTTTCCAGATCCGTCCCCTCCTGGCGCTAGAGCTGGCAAACCTTGTCGCCGTTGCGCCGAGGCCCTTCAGCTCTCCTTCGACTTTCTCCGCCGCCGGTGTGCCATACCCAACAGCAGAAGCGCGAGTCCCGCCAGGCTGGCGCTGGCAGGCTCTGGGATGGCCTCTGGATCCACCATATAGGCCCTCACCGAGGTTACCTGCATGCCCAGGTTTAGGAGGGTTCCGTCATAATCGCGCAGCAGCTTAACCGAGCCGTCGTCCTGCAACTCGCGCTGGTCGAGAATGTTGATGGATCTCCACGCAATGGTCAGGAAGCCATCGCGCTTGAGGAATGTCTGACTTTCCGGATCGATGTCGTCATCGGTCCAGTGGAAGTTCACAGGTAACGCGAACGGGTCGTCTCCAAGGAACCCAACTTCACCAGCTAGCAAGCCATCGAACAGACGGAGATTCATGGTATGGATCTGTAAAGATCCTACGAAAATCGGCCCTGACGGCGCCGGTGGAAAGAAGACGTTGTAGCCGGATCGTGAATCCGTGGCGGCGCGAAACGCTTGCCTCCGCACACCGGTGAGGATATTCTCCTCTTGGCCGTAGCTCAGCAGGTGTGCATACCCGACATCCCCCACGACGTTCGTGGTGTTTGGGGGCATGGGAAAAAATCCGAGCGGATCGAGGTCCTGCGGTGAGAGGTCGAACCCGAAACTCTGCCCTTCAACCTCCAAGTTGGCGCGAATCCAAGGTTCCAGGAGCAGCCCCTCAGAATGGACGATCGACGATGGTCCAAGTGTTGCAATTTCCACACCAAAGTCTGTCAGTAGCCCGGCGGGCATGCGGCTGGTGTCAATCTCAAACCGAACGGATACCGGGGTGTCCACCGCAATTTCGCTCAGTTGGTAATCGTTCAGAGACGGCAAAGGCCGGATATTGCCCTCGTCATCCAGAAGATTTCCGGTCTCTTGCAGACGATACAGTAGGCCGGGTTCGCCTTCGAATGGAGCAAAACTCCGTATTCCAACTACACCCTGCACTTCCACTACCAGCAGCGATGCTACTGCGGGAACAGGCAGAAGAATGCTCGCCAGCGCCAGCCAAAATGCGATGCCAGCCACTCCTGCCCATAGTTGACTTGCGACTCGCTGCATGATGTCCACGCCCTTACACCGGTCTGCCGGGAGAGTTCTGCATAGAAACCTCCGCCACAAAATGAATCGGTTCTTAATTTCGGCCATCGGCTTATCTCCCTACTCGGACCTAGTGCACAGCCGGGCGTTATCGACCGTTTTCGGCCGAAAATGGGAGTAATGGCCGTACGGTACTAAAACCGATGCGGCTTGTTGGCGACGCCTCGCCTTCGGAGCGATGGTCACAGGAGGTTCAGCGGAGAAGTCTCCGGCAGCGGAAGTGGCTGAAGATGTAGCGAATTGCGAACCAGGAAGGTGTGTCTAAAGTTTCTAGTTGGAGAGGATTAGCGCAGAAGCCTTGCAAAAAAAAGCAGGAACGTCGCAGACTTGAATGCCCGCGACGTTCCTGGTTCAAGAGTGAAAGCCACCTATCTACCAAAGCGTATTAGCTTGGAAAAGCGTGCAACATCGGGAAGAAAAACTTCTAATTTCGTCCACGACCGCCGCCGCCGCCTCTGCTGCCGCCACTGGACATGCCACCACCGGAGCGGCCACCGCCACCCATGCTGGCGCCTCCGCCGCTACGGCTCATACCACCGCCGCCGCGGCTCATGCCCCCACCCATGCTGCCGCCACTGCTACGCCCGGCAGTCGAGCCGCCATAGCTGCCACCGCCCCGGCTGATGCTGCCACCCGACGACCCGCCCGGACGGCTGTAGGAACCACCGCTACTGCGCCCTACGCTGGAGCCGTAGCTCCCGCTTGAGCGGCTGTAGCTGCCACCGGAACTGGCGGGGGCGCTGCGAGTATATCCAGAGTTCGATGAACCCCGGCTGCTTCCGGCGAAGGCGTCATTGCTTCTGCTGCTGCCCGCACTGCCGCTAGAGCTTCGCCAGGATCCTTGAGATGCCGTACCGCTCGACGAACCCCGGCTGACCGACGGGTTGCTGTAGGTGCTGGGCGCTGCGCTCGATCGCGAAGATCCGTACACCTGAACGCCGGAGGAGGCGGCACCTCCGTCGAAGCGCCGCCAACCCGAACCTTCCACACTGCTGCGATTCGTTGCGCCGCGACCCGTGCTGGATGCACCGGGTGCGGCCCCGCCACTGCCACGGCCGCCCGAACTGGGGGCTGCCGTACTGCCTCCGCGTTCACGCACGGTTGGCTGGCCCAGGTTCAATCGCTGCTGCGATGCTGCGCCACGGGACGAGGTACCCTCGTTACCGCCGCGTGTAGCTCCAGCGCCTCGGCTGGAACTGCCTGTGTTCCCACTCGGCGCCGAACGCTGCGCGCTTGGCGCGGGAGCCGCACTGTCAGAACCACGGGTGCTGGATCCACCCCGCTCCGCTGCACCGCGATTCGTCTGGGATCCGCTGCCGCGTCCTAAGCTCTGCCAGCCGCCCTGCTCCGCGCTACCGTTGCCGCGGGTGGTTTCCGTTCCACGAGTCGCCCCGCTGCCTCGGGTGTTGCCCTCAGCAGGCGTGGTTGCCCGCGCCGGAGCTTCCCCGCTGGGTGCACTGCTGGTGCGGCCGGCCGGCTCGCCAAAGCGACGCCACGAGGAGCCACTTTCGCTGCTGGGGGTTGCCGTTGCACCGCGGCTTGCCCCACGAGTGCTATCGCTATTGCCAGCAGTAGCCCCGCGATCCGCCACAGCGCCACGGTCCGTACCCTGCCGCGTGACGGGTTCGCCGAAGCGACGCCATCCACCGCGATCCTGTGCCGCGCCTGGCTCCACGCCGGTACGTCCGCTCACCGCGCCACCCCGCGTGGGGTTTTCAACATCCTGCCCGCGTGCCGAAGCACCTCGGGTGGGCGTCCCGTCGCTGGCCACTGCCTGGGCGCCGCGCCCCATGTTCTGCGCCGGTTGCGTGGCCACACCGCTGGTGGCTCCTCGGCCTCCGGCATCGCTGCCTACTGTGGCGCCTTCACCGCGCGCACTCTGCCGGTTCATACTGCCCTGGGCGCTCTCGCCCCGGCTAAAGGCCTGCCGCTGCACCTGCTCCATCGCTCCACGCTGCGTATCAAAGCTGGCCCGGTCTACCCGTGCCGGTTCGGTACGAGTGTGGAATTGCCTGCCCTCGGTGCGGGCCAATCGGCCTTCCACCTGGCTCCGGTCTACCGCGCGGTCGCTGAAGCGCAGGCTACCCCGGTCTGGAGGCACCGGCAATTGTCCGCGAACGGAACTGGCTGTACGCAGGCTTTCGATGCCCGCGCCGTTGTGGCGGACACTTGCTCCGCGTGCGAAGCTCTGCCCGTCCACCACGGTGTAGCCGTTACCTACCCGGGAATTCCGGTAAACATTGGTGATATTCGTGTTGTTCACGATGTTCACACTGTTGTCAATAAAGGTGCGGTTGTTGCGCCAGCCACCGCCGTGCCAGCCGCCCCAGCGCCCTCCCCACCAGGGGTAGAAGGGTTCAAACGGTGCCAGGGGCACCCAGCCTACGTTGCCGAAGCCGAAGCCCACGCCCCCGCCGCCAAATCCAAACCAGCCCACCACTGCGGGCGAGTAAAATTGGCGTCCGAAGCCGCCAGGGTACCAGCACCAACCCATGCCCGGCGAGTTGAACCAACGGCCGTAGTGGAACGGAGCCCAGCCCCAGGGGTCGTAGCTCACCCAGTTCCAGCCGTAGTAATCCACCCAAGCCCAGCGGCCATGTCGGTAAGGCGCCCATCCGCCAGCCACGCGAGGCTGCCACACCATTCCGTATGGGGCCACGTTCACCCAACTTCCATAGGCGTCCAGTTCATGGGCGCCCGGAATGCTGCGATCCACATAGCGATAGCTCTCGCTGCGGCGGATCAGCCGGTCGCGATCGCGGTTCCAGTTGTCGAATTCGTCACGGCGCATCTGGGAGATGTACTGAAACTCAGGGTTGTCGCGGTCGCCCCGCGCCATCATGGTGCGGCCAGGGCCAAGACGCTCCACACCTGAGGGTGTGTACACCTCTACCTGCCCTTCACGAACCGTAATTTCCGAGCTGCCGTCCGGATTCACCGTCACCCGGAAGTTTCCGCGCTGCACGGGGCGCACGGAGACGCTTGGGGTGTTCACTTCCACCTCGGAGTCGAACTGGTCCACCTTGCTGAACGCCACTGTGCCTTCCGCCACCGCAACCAGGTAACGCTCTGGACGCAGTTCCAGCATGCGGACTTCGCTATTGGGAGCCAAACGCAAAAAGTGTGCGTAGTCGAACTGCAGTTCCGCCCGGGAACCGGGGCCCGTAAGCATACGGTCACCCGTCACCAGGGGAGCGTTGATGGCGGCTTCAGTGAGTTCGCCGGAATCGCCACGTTGCACGGTGACGTCTCCGCGCATCAAACTGACGCGCGCCACTCCGTTGCCAGCGTCGGTCTGTGCTGGCGCCACGAAGGAAGCCAGTAGCAGGCCAATTGCAGCCATCGAGAATTGCTTTGCGCGCATCATCATGCACCTCCGAGCCCCTTACTATGCACTTTGCGTGCCAATTAGCAAGTGACTGAAAAAAAGCCGCTTAGCCAGCTCAGATCGTCCGGAAAAAGTGGTGGAAATCCACCACCCTGGTTTTACCAATCGCAAGACGGCCATTGTGGCCACTGCGATTCCGCAGCGCCAGATTGACCCCAGCCCGGAGGAACTGGGACCAGTGGAATTACTCCGTCATTGGGGGCAGGGCGATGAGCATACGGAGCCAGCGGGTGAATTCACGACCTTTACAACCCAAGCGGCGTTGTGCCTCCACGTATTCCGGCACGCCCAAACCCCAGCCAGCCAGGGCAGGGAAGAGATACCGGTCCTTCTGGATGGGGGTGATCTGGGGCTTCGTCCACTTGGCGGGATCTTCGAGATACGGCAGCACGTAGGCCACGGCCTTCGCCGGACTCGCGCCGTTATCTGCCTCGAACTCCCAGAGGTCCAGTTCCCATAACTGCCCAATGCGGCAGAGAACCGCCAGCCCGTCCAGATTCATGGCCGAGTAGCTCAGGCTCCGCGTGCGCTCTTCCTCTTTGGGCGCGCTGCCGTTGGCCAGGAACTGCTTAGGGACAATCGCCTCATAGAAAAGTGTCCACGCGCGCAATAGCGCCGCCTCATCACCCAGGTAGGTTGCGTACGCCGCAACCTGCGCTGCCCACCACGTGGAGTGGTTATTGCCGTGGTCGCGTTCATCCACGCCTTTTTCACTGGTGTTCATCCAGTGCAGAAAGTCGCGGAACCAGTTCCTGACGCCCACAGCGCCGCCATCGGTTTGGCCCAATGCTTCCAGCAGCATTACGCCCTGCACCAGCCAAATAAGAGGCACGGTATCAATCAGACCGATACCCCTTCCCCAAACCAGCCCGCGAATTGCCTGGCCAAACTCAAGGTTGGGGTTCATGCGCGTCGCTTCGTCTACAAACCATACCCGCAGCAGATTCCAGGCATGGCTGGCATAGCGCGGCTCTTCCAGCAGCACTGCGGCGGTGGCCAGGCAGAGCACCGTCTCGCTAAGCGCGCGCAGGTCGTCGTGGTTCCGCGTGAAGCGATCCGGATTTACCTCGCCGTCCCGCCGGACATAAGGCCCGCTGGGCCTTGCGGGATCCGGCCACCAATAAGGCCCTTCACTGAAAAAGTCGTTCGGACCCGCGGGCGTTCCTTTCGGTCTCTCCGTGGTGACACTCCAGGGGCCGCTGGCTAGAGCAGCACGGGCATCGGTTTCCAATTGCGCGCGTTCCTTGGCCAGTGGTCCGTCAGCAATATGAAGTGCCCGGTTCACCAGGGCCACATCTGAGGCACGCAACAGCAAAGCTGGTTTGCCATTCCGCTGGCCCCACAGCGGCAGCGCCACGCCGGCCCCGGCTGCCAGGCCCAGCCAGTGGCGACGCGAAAGTGGTTGACCCTCGCTCACTGGAATCCGCAGGTTGCGCATGGCGGCATCATACTGCAGCGGAGCCAAAGTTGGGTAGCCCATCACACTTCCTCCAGGGGCCGTCATTCCCGCGCGGTCGGTGGCGGGCTCCCCGTCTTGGTCCGCATCTCGGGCGGAAAGTAACGGCACAGGTGTACCACCATGGCGTCCCGGTAGATGGTCGCTGTGAGGTATCGCGGGCTCAACGCCGTCTCTTCGGCCTGCACAGTTCCGCCAGCCATCGCGAGCGCCTCGCTGAGGCTCAACCCCGTCCGCCACTGGGGACGGTCCCCCGCGCGCTGCAACTTCAAGGCGTACTGCATCGGTTCTCCCGTGATACTTGCTCAGGTTCCTGATTGTAGACGATTCCCTCTACTCGAGCATCGGCGCAACAATAGCGTCGTTGCCGTCACTTAGCGGATAGCGCCGCGTTCCCGAAGGATCTCCACAACACGCGCGACGGGAAGTGCCTCCACGGTGGCTCCGTTCGAAGTCACAGTTTCGGCGGCGAACATGGAATTGTAGATGGCTTCCTCGGTGGCGTCGGCTACTGCGTCGAACAACGGTGTCAGGGCGTCGTTCGTCGCGAGACTGGTGGACGGGGCGGTGCTAAATGCAATGGAGTAGTCGCCGCTACCATTGGCTCCGTTACCACCGGTGCGCGCCATTCCTAGAAAGGCCCTCCGTGCCAGGCGTCCAAGGCTTCGGGAATCCAGAGGCGCGTCCGTGGCAACGACGATCATCAGAGATCCGTCACCGCTGTTCGCTTGCGTCGCTTTCAGAATGTCGCCCACCGGCACGCCGGCGATATGCAACCTACCTCCGAAGTTCGTCTGCACCAGCACGCCCACGGTATGCCCAGTTGCCGTCACCCGCGATGACGATCCAATACCGCCCTTGAAGCCGAAACACACCGTCCCTGTTCCCGCGCCAACCGCACCCTCCGTCACAGGTCCACCCGTTGCCACGGCGATCGCGTCCCGGACGTGGGTGCTGGCAATCGGGCGCTCGCGAATGGCGTTCAGCCGGCTATCGTTGGTTTCGCCCACCACCACGTTCAGCGAGCGTACGCTCTCGTTGCCCGGCAGTGCCAGCATATAGTCAAGCAGTCCGTCGGCCACCCGGTGAATGTTGAGTGTGGAGGTAAGCGCGACGGGCGATTCAAGCTCACCCAGTTCCCGCACCTGCGTGAATCCCACCAGCTTGCCGAAGCCATTGAAGACCTCAATGGCGGCGGGCACCTTCCTATGGAATACGTTCCCACCATGGGGAAGCACTACGGTAACTCCTGTGGCAAACTTACCCTCTGCCCGCAGTGTCGAATGGCCCACAGCTACCCCGGCAACATCTGTGATGGCATTGTGCCTGCCGGCCTCGAGCGCGCCCACCCGAACGCCTAGCTCACGGGCGCGAGGCTTACCCTGCGCCCATATCATCTGCGTATGCGCCAGAAGAATGAAAGCCAGCAGCGTCCGGAAGGCGCGACGACCGGCAAAATGCCAAGCAGACTTGCTCATGCAGTCAGGATGACATTAACGGCTACATCACTGGCAGGGCTCGCCCGCGCCTGCCTTCATCAGGCCGCAGTGCTCGTCTAAGAGCGGCTACCGGCAACGGTCTTGGCCGCCTCGGAAGTATTTGCTGCCGTTCAGGTAGACCACTTCACTCCCGAGACGAGTGGCCTGGTAGCTCCACTGGCGTCCATCGTGGAAGCCCAGCGTCAGCAAAGCGCCGTCCCCGGTTTCGGCTACCTGCCAGCGTCCGGAACTGTTTTCGCGTGAGCGCGAATAGCCCATCGCTTGAGGAACGTCGAACGCGGCGCTGGTTTGCTCACCATAGAGGAAGCTACCGTCACTGCAGAGATAGATTCGTTCGGTCCCGCTGAAGCCACCCTCCCGGGAGCCCGTCGACGAGTACGATCCCCTGCTGAAATAGAAACTTAGCCGCTTGCCCGCGAAGTACGCGAACAACTGTGGATCCACTGCGGGAGCTTCCGGCGGAAACAGCTCAATGCCGCTGACTATGCGTTCCGCGCTGGCTGCGAGTTTCGGCCAGGCTTCCGGGGTGGTGACGGCAAGCACGATGAAGCATCGCCCGC
>JAHCHD010000079.1 GCA_026129915.1 Bryobacterales bacterium | reverse complement strand
TCGCGGAGGTGGCAAGCGGGAAGCCCTGGAATGTGTTGTTCCAGGAACGCATGGCAGGTCCTCTGGGCATGGAAGAGACTGGTTTCCCTAACGGGGAGGCGAACTCCAACCCACAGGTGTCGGCCGGCGCGCGGTCCAGCGCCGACGACTACTTGCGCTTTCTGAAGATGATCCGCAACCGGGGGACACTGGATGGCCAGCGGGTCCTCTCGCGTCAGGCGGTGGCCTTGCTGCTGGCGGATCAGACAGCGGGAACTCCCATCCGAGGCACACTGTACTCGCCCCACGAATCCTTTCGGGTGGGGGCATCGCTGAATCGCTACGGCTTCGGTAACTGGCTGGAAGGCATGCAGGATGGGCTGGCCGATGCCAATAGTGGGCAAGGCTCGTTCGGAGTAAGCCCCTACCTTGACCGCCGCCGCGATCTGGTCTTTCTCGCCTTTCTGCGCGACGCGATGGGGACCTTTCCACGCTACTACTACGAGATCCAGGGCTTTCTGAACGCAGCCTACCCGCTCGCAGAGGAGACCAAGGTAAGTGTGCCGGTGCGGCGGACCGCAACCGCTGGCGAATCGGTTAGGGAATGGTTTGAGTATGTGCCCTCCGCCTGCATACCGCAGGAGACGCAATGCCCGCTGCTGGTTGCGTTGCATCCGAACGGCCAGGATCCTTTCGTGTTTGCGCAGTCCACTGGCTTGCCGCAGCTAGCCGAAAAGGAAGGCTTCGTGGTTGCGCTGCCCCTGGCGGCTTCGACTGGCGACCCACATCCGTCAGATCCTTCATCAAGCCTTGGCATGTCAACGACGACGGACGAGCCGGACGAAGATCCCGATCACGAAGGTCCCGAGCACGAAGATCCCGATCACGAAGAGGCCGAGCACGGGCAGGTCGAGACGGTGCTCGACATCATCAACCTCGTCGCGCAAAGCCATCCGGTGGACCGCGAGCGGATCTACCTCGCTGGGTTCCGCGAAGGCGCTCACCTCGCGCAAAGGATCGTCTGCAGTCATGCCCAGCGCTTTGCCGCCTTCGCTGCTGTCCGACCCACGTACAACGCCGCGGCGTCTGCTTGCGAACCGAAGGAGGCAACGGCCGCCTTCTTTTACGATCCACCCGCGCCTGATCCCGAACTTCCGGGCGACTCGCCCGCCGATGCCATGTCCTTTTGGGTCGCGCGCGACCGCTGCCTCGATTCCAGGAACTGGCAGCCCCTGCCCCCTTCGACCCTCACATATACCGACGCATACGGTTGCTGGCCCAATGCGGTGCTTCGCGCTGTGCGTTCCACCTCCACTAGTTCCTCCTGGCCTGACGCAGGCTGGGCGCTGGCCTGGGAGTTCCTCCGGTCGCATCACCGTCCCGCGTTGCGGCCTGGGCGCTTCGTTGCTACCTCCGCCGCGAACTATGTGAGACGAGTGAGTGCCCCCGGAGCACTGGTGTCTCTCTTCGGCGTGGACCTTGCCCCGGGCACCGCATTCGCCGAATCGGCGCCGCTGCCGTTGGTTCTGGCAGGTATCCGTGTGGACGTGCGCGACCGGCGCGGACTGGTGCGCGAAGCCCGAATCGCGCTGGTGTCTCCTCTACAGATCAACCTGGTGTTGCCGGACGACCTGGCCGCTGGTCCAGTGAGTTTATATGTCTACCGGGACGGCGAGTGTACCCATCGCGACTGGATGGTGCTGGATCCGCTGGCGCCCGCGGTGTTCTCGGCTACGGCTACTGGCGATGGCGCGCCCGCGGGCGAGATCCTCTATGTGCTGCCCGACGGTTCACGCCGTTCGGAATGGCTGTCGCAGGACCCTGGCATTCCCACCGAGGCTGGCGCGCAGCCAAGGCCCATCGATCTAACGGGGCAGGGAACTGCCGTCTACGTGACGCTCTACGGCACTGGCTGGCGACTGGCAGCGGACGGCGAGGAACCCGTTGTCGTTGTGGGGGGCGTGCCCGTTCAGCCCGTCTACGCGGGCGCCCAGGGGCA
The DNA here is from genome assembly GCA_026129915.1 of Bryobacterales bacterium. Classification (GTDB taxonomy): domain Bacteria; phylum Acidobacteriota; class Terriglobia; order Bryobacterales; family Bryobacteraceae; genus JACTMJ01. Next base: position 20,591 of record JAHCHD010000079.1, on the reverse strand, counting down.
GTTTGAAGGCCTCGACCAGATAAACCTGCGCCTGGACGGCCTGCCTCTGGCAGGCGGCAAGCAAGCGATCCGGGTTCGAACTGGGGGCTACGAGTCCACCCAGTTGCAGTTGCTGCTGCTTGTTTCCCCACCATCCGAAGATTGATGGCAGTGATTCCCCTCCACGATTACAGATTCCCCGCCACGATCACAGTTGCGTGTCGGGAGCAGGAGAGAACGCGACGCTTCACGCCTTCAGCTTCAGCTTCACGATGCTTAGCGAATGCGCGGGGAAGGTGTGGTTGAATCCGCGTCCATCCAGCCGCAGCTTTACCGGGTTCACTGTTGGCAGCACCTTCTTGTCGTCCCCGAAGGTGTGCTCCGTCTTGAAGTCCCCGTGATTCAGGAACCACACTTCCGCGTCCCCGCTCAGCTTGCCATCCGCTTCGTCGATCCGCGTGGTGATGTCCTTTGATTCGCTCTTATTCAGCACGTTCAGGCAGATGGCGTTTTCCGTCTTGCTGTGCGTGGCAGAGACGTCGAGGTAAGGAATGGGGCCGCGATTGTCAATCGAATAGGTGGGCGACTCCACCAGCGTGTTCAGCGCGATGTTGTTCTTCTGCTTCGCGTACTCCGCAAGCGGGAAGTAGATAGTCTGCAGATAGAGCCCCTGTGGATTCGTGAAGATGGGGGCGATCACATTTACGACCTGCGCCAGGTTTGCCATCTTTACGATGTTGGCGTGGCGGATGAAGGAGTTCAGGAACATGCCCATGGCGAGCGCGTCCTCGAAGTTGTAGCGCTCTTCCAGGCGCGTGCGGCCGGTGTCGAACTCCGTGTTTCCGCCTCGTGCCCGGTACCACACGTTCCACTCGTCAAACGAGATGTAAATTGGCCGCTGGCTGCGACGCCCGGTTTTTGCGGCGTGGATCATACCCTCCACCACCTCAATGCGGTAGTCGATATCCCTCGAAACCGCCAGGAAGCGCTCGAAGTTGTTCTCGCGGTTGCCAATGTAGGTGTGGAGGGAGATGTAGTCGATATCCCCTTTCAGCCCTTCCAGCACCTCACGATTCCAGCCCACCCAGTCAGCATTTCCGCCAAAGTCGGAGGAGCCGCTGGCAATCAGTTGGATCGATTCATCGGCGCGCCGCATGGCCTTGCCCGCTTCGCGCGCGAACTTCACGTAATCCTCTGCATTCTTGTGGCCCAACTGCCACGGCCCGTCGATCTCGTTGCCAAGGCCCCAGATCTTCACGCCCCAGGGCTGTTCGCGCCCATTCCGGCGGCGCGCGTCTGACCACGACGTCCGCCGCGGCTCGTTGCAATATTCCACCCATTCCCGCGCCTCGTTCACGCTGCCCAGCCCGGCGTTGATGCACACGTAGGGTTCGATACTGAGCTTCTCGCAGTAGCGCAGGAACTCGTCGGTGCCAAAGCGGTTGCTATCGAGGTCACCCCAGGCTTGGTCTGGCCGCGTGGGGCGCTGGTCCTTCGGGCCGATGCCGTCCTTCCAGTCGTAGCCTGATACGAAGTTGCCTCCTGGCCACCGAAGCAGGGTGACGCCCAGCCCGCGGATGGCCTCCATCACGTCCTTGCGAAACCCTTCGCTGTCAGAGAGTGGGCTGTTCTCCTCATAGAGACCACCGTAGATGCAGCGGCCCAAATGCTCGGCGAAGTTGCCAAAAACGTGGGGGTGCACCTCACCAATCACCCTTTCGGTGTCGAGTTTGATGCGTGCCTGCGGAGACGCGCTCTGCGCTCGGCTCTGCGTAGAAAAGGACAGGAGCGGGAATCCCAGGCTCATCGAGGAAAACAGGCGGCGGCTGACAGACATTGGTGCCCTCTCTTTCGAGCGGGAAGCCGAAGGCGCGAGGTTTGGAACGGTACCGACGCTTCCCCGAAACCAGTTAACCTAACGTACCTTGAGCGCGACGTCAACCGGGCAGTTGCAGGTATGTCGCCGGTACAGCAACCTGGTGCTTGTATGGCGTTGCGGGTAACGGATGAGAGAGGGAGAACCGCGAGGAGTGATCCAGACAAAAAAGACCCTCTGCTGCAATCAGCAAAACCGTTTTGCCTAAGCCGGCTAGAAATCCGTATCTGGATCCCGCAAGCACAAAGACTACGCGAGACCGGCTTAGCGGCGTTTGCCAACTGCACCAGAGGGCAGGTCAAAAGACGCAAATCATCAATTCACTATGACAGCGTAGCACGACCGGGGCCACTCCGGGTACTTCGCTAAGATACTGAAAACAAGTTCCCATAACTGTCCAGTTACCAGTTGCAAGTGTGTCATCCGTGCCCGGTGTGTCACTGTGACACAATCAAAAGTGAATGTACCGACGGGATGTTTTGCGCGCGATTGGCGCTGGATTGGGAGCAGCCTGCTGTCCGGGATACGCGCAGGAATCGTATGCCGTCTACCAGCCATCCCCGCGCTTGCTGTTGAGTGAAGACCGGCTTCGGCTGCTTCGGCGCGAACACGAACGGCGCACCGAGCGCTGGCGGCAACTGGAGTTGCTGATTCAGGGCGAGGCCCGGTTCCCCGAACCGGCCTTTGCGCTGGCGCTGGCACACTTGGCTACCGGAGACGAATCCCTTGCCCGCCGCGCCTTCGATGCGCTGCAGCCAAACACCAGCCCCAATCAGGTGGCCATGGTCAGTGATTGGTGTGGCGACGTGTTAAGCGCGCCTCAACGGGCGACCCTGAACCAGCGGCTCACGAGTACGGTGAACGCGGGGCTTCCCGCCGACGCATCCCCCGCCCGTGTCCGTGACCTCACGCTGGCGGCTGTCACGGTTGCAGACGACCTCCCGGAGGCAAGCGCCCGCGCACTCGGCTGGGTCCACCAGCAGTGGTGGCCGCGGATTACCAGTGCAATCGAAGCCGGCCGCATACCAGTGCCCCACCGCGAAGCACTCCCGTTCGTGGAGGTAATCTACTCATTCCAGCGTGGGTTGCAACTGGATCTTCGCGAGAGCGCCGTGGTCTTCTTCCGGGAGTACCCCATCTGGCACCTGCTGCGGCATTATCCGCCCTCATTTGGCGGCGGCGAAAATGATTACCGGATTCCTGCATTCTCCGGCAATGGCGAACCCGATATCGACGATGCAACCTTGAGCCGCGCCGCGGAATTAGCAATGGTGGCTTTGGACTCCAATGCCCAGGAAAGCCAGTATCTGCAGGGCTGGCTGCTGAATCCGCGCTTCCGCCTGCGTGGCGCACTGGGGGCGCCATACGAATACTTCTGGTGTAACCCCTATCAGCCCAGCCTCAGCTATTTCTACCTCCCCCTCTACCAGCACCTCCCGGCCTCCAACAGCCTGCTCGCGCGGTCGTCCTGGGAGGAAAACGCGACCTGGCTAGGGATGGTGGACGGCGCAATGCAACTGTTCACAGAGGAGGGCATCCGCCTGGTTGAGGCTGGCCGCAATACCCGCCTGCTGCCTGTGGGACCATCCTCCATCGTGATGGAGGGGAAGGATTCCGCCCCTGGCGGCGTCTCGCGCGTGACCGCACCAGAATGCGAGCGGTTGTTCTGGCTGAACCTGCGTGGCAATACCCGCTACGAGGTGGAGATCGACGGCGAGGAGATGGCCGAGTTCGTTACCAGCAAAGGCGGAGTGCTGGAACTGGACCTGAGCAATCGCGGGGGCGGGGGCGTGGCCCTTCGACCCGCCACTGCGTCCGCGTCGGCAAACTCGGCTTGACTAGAGTGTTTCGCCGGGGCGGCCCAAGGGCGCAGCGAAAGCCCTCCCCGCTAGGCGCCAGCGCCTAGGCCACTTCCTGATTACGCTTGGCGAGAACTGGCCGCGGCGCACGGGTGTTCCCGTTCCCGGCTTCCAGCACCGCTCGCAGGGCGGCCATGCCAACATCGTCCGCGGAACCAACCGGCACATGGCACTTTGTCGCCAATCGGTCGAGGGATGTCCGCATGCTCAGGCTCTCGGTGACTACAGGCTGCATCCGCCGTAGCGTGGCCTCCAACCGGCGCAGCAGATCCGCCACCAGTTGAGTATCACTGCCTGATTGCGGGGGAGCGAACCTTGGCCCGCTGATGTCGGACTGCACACCCGTTTCCAACGGCACTTCTGTTTGGGGAACCGCCGCCGCTACCGCAGTCACAGACGGCGCGCACCGCCTCATCTCCGCGCGAGCGCGTGCTTTCTGCTGCTGGCTCAGCGCCCGGTTCTTCAGCGATTGGATCGCCCGGATTGCTTCCGAATATGCTTCCGCAGCCGTTTCTTCTTGCACCGGAACCGCCACGGCGCATACACCATGCCGCATCACCTGCAGTTCCAGCACGCCGCTTGGCGTTAGCACTTCCCGGCGCTTACCGCCCAGCCATCGCTCAAGGCGTTGATTGGCGCTACCCAATGCAGGTGCGTGGACCAGCCGCTCGCGGACGCGAATTACTAGAACCGCCCCGCCGATCGATGCGCACACCCGCCAGCCGTCCGCGCCTCGAACTGCCGTTGCAATTCCCGCCTGGTGCAAGGCCTCGAGCCAGCCGGCGAATACCGTGATCGCGTCGCCAAAGCGAGCCGGGCTTGCGCAAATATCCAAGGTCTCGGGGCCGCGCAGCCGAACGCGCCCGTCGCGGTCAGGGGACAGGTTCGCGGACTGTTCCTTCGCATTTCGAATCCAAAGCGCCGCTTGCCCTGCCAACGCCTCGGGTTCCGCGGAGTGCGTCCCATTGGCAACCTGTTGTTTCGCTGAGCCTGGTATCGCAGGGTGGGCTGGCTGAACCCGGTCTTGTCGAGTGCTCGTGCTCGTAAAGGACGTAATTCGCCGGTTCAGGTTGGTCCCTATCCATTCCGATACGATTCGACGCAAGTTGGCGATCATCGGTGCTCCTCTAACCTGCTCTGCAATCCACATCAAACGTCTCAGGCGGAGAGATATTCGACTACGTTATAAGTTAACGATTTCCGAATAGAAATGCGAGGCGAAAATTAGGAGTAAGTGCCGGAACGGGATTTCTCGGCTTAGTACCTTAGTACGGGGGTGGTTCACATTAGGGCGAGAATTTTCCCAGGAAGCGCACTCGTCCGATGAGTTTGGATGTAACTCCTTCCGTGGCACGATCAATCCAGGTGCCGACTTCCAGGGGGTTTCGCCCCCAAAGTGGGGGCTGGTCACGCTACCTATCCCAGAAGAGAAGTCCCCTTAGTACTTTTTTGTATCCGGTGCGAAAAAAATTCGGGCTCCGCCTGTTTCAACTTGAAACTCAGCGCCACAAATTATGCCAACGGAATCACTTCCGGTCAGCAAGAGGAGGAGGGGGCTCCGCCAGATGCTTTGCAAGCTCGCCGTTCGAATAGCGTAGCGGCCCCGGCTCACCCATCCTGACGGCCCTTACGGAAGAAACGGGCAACCCCGCGTGCACCCACCCCTCAAATCCGCCCAGCAGGGGCCGGATGTGTGCGATTCCCCGGCTTTGCAGGCGCATTGCGGTCCGGGCACTGGTGGCTTCATTGGGGCAGGAGCAGTAGAGGATCACCTCGCCACCGGCGGGGATCTTGCCTGCCTCTTCATTGAGGTCGCCTGGAAGAATCTGGAGCGCTCCAGGCACCTTCGCCCCCACTACTTCCACCTCCCTGCCGTGCCGCAGGTCCACCACGGTGATGGCCTCCCCAGCCCGCATCCGTGCCCAGACTTCCTCGGGCGAGATCCGCGCCGTTCGCAGCTTCGTAACAAAGCGCTGTCGGACCCACAGCTTCAAACCGAGGTACGCGACAAGGAAAAGCAGCAGCACCACAACAGCGCCTGCTCCGAGTCTTGATAGCCAGCCGCCGATTGCCTCCACCTGGCTGGAAAACAGGAATCCGGTGCCCAGCATGGTGCTGATCCATAGAATGGCGCCGGTGACATCCCACACCAGGAACTGGCTCCGCTTCATCCGCAGCACTCCCGCAAGGGGAGCCGCAACCGTGTTCAGGCCGGGCACAAACTTGGCAGTCACCAGGGCAAGCACGCCATAACGGTGGTAGAGGTCACCCGATCGCCGGGAGCAATCGTCGGGCTCCAGAGTGAGGCGACACAGAAACCGCACCAGGCGATTCCCGTACTTTCTGCCCAGCGTGTACCAGACAAAGTCGGCACTCACACAGGCCGCCACGCCGGAGCCAATCAGTAGCGGCAACGACAGATCACTCGTCCGCGCATAGGCCCCCACCGCCAGCATCACCGGGGTAGCCGGCAGGGGGAGCCCCAGTTGCTCAAAAAGGATGAACGAGACCACCAGCAGGTAGCCGTACTCCGTCAGCAGCGCGCCAATATCCGCCATGAAGGTGAGCGGAGGCACACCCTAACCATGCGCCCCTCAGCTATAGGATGCCACTGCCACGGCAATTGCGCTCAGGCGTCCACGTGATTCGCGAAGAAAGCGTCCAGTTGGGCTTTCTTTCGCGTGGATAGCTCGGTGGACATCTGGCGCATGCGATTGGCGTCGAAGGGAGCAAAGGCCTTCGCGATGCGGACATTGTCGTCGATCATCGCCGGTTGTGGCATTCCCACGACCGCTGCCGAAATCGGCAGGCTGAGCGCGTAGCGCACCAGTTCCTCGGGAGTCGCCTCGTGATTCAGCATCTCCTGGCCGTAGACCTTCATGGCAATCACGCCCATGCCCTTGCGGTTGGCCACGGGCAATGCCAGTTCCTGGAATCCGCCCTTGGGCATCCGGTGCAACTGGAAACCACCGCCCGGGGGAACCATTCCGCCCAGAGCCGCGTTCAGTGCCATCTGGGTACAGTTAAAGTCGTGCCGTTCTAGTGCCTTCGCCAGCACCGCAGGGTTCTGGTGACAGGTAACGCCGATGAAGCGCGCGAGCTTTTGCTCACGGATCTTATATAGCGTCTTCAGCAGGCCATCCGGCGCTTCGATGGCGGCCAGGTCGTCTTCCTCGCCCAATCCGTGAATGTGGGCCAAGTCGACATGGTCTGTTTCCATGAAGCGCAGACCCTCTTCAAACCGCCGCATGGCCGCATCCCCATTGCGCAGGGTAATCTTGGTGGCCACGAACACTTCGTTGCGGCGCGTTTTCAGGGCCCGCCCCAGGCGCTTCTCGCTGAGCCCGTTACCGTAACTGTGCGCGGTATCCAGGTAGCCTATCCCGAGGTCGATGGCGTGGTTCAGCACGCGGTCCGCTTCGTCCTCATTCATATAGGCCAGGTAGCGGCTGCCGCAGCCAAAGGCGAGGATGGTCACCTTTTCGCCGGTCTTTCCCAGCGCACGCAGCGGCATTCCTTTGGCATTGGTTTCCGGCGCAGCCAGCAGATGGGGAACGGCAGCGCCAGCGGCCGCGGTTCCCAGGAAAGTACGTCTGGAGATGGTCATGGATGTCGGCTCCTCAGAAAGGATCCGGCGACGCCGGGCCCTGGGTGAATAAGCTCAGCGTATGCCCGAGGTGGCGCAGCCGTCAACCGGCAGCGAGTGAGGCGGGTGGGGCACGAGGTTCTAGACGGAGTTTCGGCTACCGCTCCGCGAAGGCGCATCTGCCGCAGGTCGTTGCCGTCCCGAGGGGACGCCGGGATCAGATGCAACGGGCGGTGGCGTCGAGGACGCTTTGCTGCGGGTGTAGAGGATCGAGGTTTAGTGTTATCCGTTGCGGCCCGGAAACCCGGAATCACGGAGGCCGTCACGTTTGGCCCACCTCAAGGCCCAGCCCCGCGAACGCATCAGGCTCAGCGCCGCCGGCAGCACGCACCCCGACAGCCATGCACTCACCTACAAGTGCTATCACTATCCGGAGGCCGGCACCTTCCGTGGCACACTCACGGTCCAGACCGGCGACTCTCCGGATGCCCAGATTGACATCCCTCCCGACGCTCGCCCCGGCACTGCTCACATCATTCTGGAAGTGAAGGACAACGGTAATCCCAGCCTCTGGAGCTACCGCTGCGTCATCATCGACATCGGCAACCCATAAGCGCTTCCGATCCCATACCGGAAATCGAATTGCCCCAAAGGAGCGAACCCTAGCCTACGCCCACCTCCCCTATTCCTCGCGCAGGACAGCCAGAGGATCCACGGAAGCAGCCCTGCGTGCAGGAATCGCAACAGCCGCCAGAATCACCAACGTGACCACCAGGATGCTGGCAGCGTACGTTGCTAAATCCAGCGCGGTCACGCCATAGAGGGACTTCTCCAGCGCCTGGCCCGCGAAGAAAGAGAGTACGAGTCCGATACCGAGACCTGCCGCTCCCAGCTTCGCGGCGCTGGCGAGGAAGAGCCGCCAGACATCCGCGCCACGAGCACCGAGCGCGATGCGCAAGCCCATTTCTCCGTTACGCTGGCGGGCAATGTATGCCATCAGTCCGTAGATGCCAGCGGCTACCAGCAACAACGACGTCAGCGAGAACGCCGTCCCCAGGAACCAGCGGAAACGCGGCAGTGCAATGGATTCGGAGACCATCTCCGGCATGGTGGTGAAGCTGAGCGACGTGGCCGGGTTGCGCTTCTGCATAAAGGCACGCACTGAGGGAACCAGTGCGGCGGGCGCGCGATCTGTTCGCAGGACAATCTGGACTTCATTGGCGTAATAGGGATGCTGGGCCAGAGCCATGTAGAGGTGTGGCTCTGGGCTGGAAGCGGGCGACGACTGCCGCACGTCACTGACGACGCCGATGATGCGCATGGCTGTGAAATCGCTATCGAGTCCGCAACGGATGATGCGCCCAAGCGGGCTGTCGTTGCCGAAGTGCTTGCGAGCCAGGGATTCACTGATGATGGCGACTTGCGGCCGATCGGCCTGATCGGCGGCAGAGAAATCGTTCCCATCCAGCAGACGAATACCCATGGTTTGGAAGTAACCGGGGCTCGCCAGCGCCCACAGGGCCTGCGCCTTGCTGGCGTTCAGCTCCTGCGGAGAAATACCGTCGATCCTGTAGGAACCGTTCGAGCCGTACTTGCCTGTGGGGAGGCCCATGACGACTGCGGCGGATTGCACACCCGGCAGGCTGCGCAGGTCTTCGGGCAGGGCGGAAATCTCTCGGGCGACACGCTGGTAGTCGGCTTCCGTGCCTGCGGGTTCATGCGCCACCATCACCAGCACGCCTTCGGTGCGAATGCCCAGGTCTGTATTGTGCAGTGCCAGCATGGTGCGGAAGAGCAATCCCGCGCCGAGCAGCAGCACTACGGAGAGGGCGACTTCGGCGACGACGAGCGCGTTCCGCGTCCAGCCAGCGCGCCCACCCAAGGCGCTGCGGCCACCGGAATGCAGAAGGCCATGGCGAAGGTCAGACCGGGAGGCGTGCCAAGCCGGCATCAGTCCGAAGACCAGAACGGCAAGGGTAGCGAGCGCGGCGGCGAAGAAGGCCACATTGGCACTCAACTGGACCTCGTGCATGCGGGGCAACCCGGGTGGCGCCCAAGCGGCAAGCACATCCAGCAGCAGGGTGGCGACCCCAAGCCCGGTCACGCAAGAAATGACGGCGACCACAAGGCATTCGGCCAGCAGTTGGCGCAGCACCTGCCAGCGCCCGGCGCCCAGGGCTCCCCGGATGGACATTTCTTTGGCGCGCTCCATGGACCGGGCCAGAAACAGGCTGGCGACGTTAATGCAGGCAATCAGCATGACGACTGCTACAGCGGCAAACAGCAGAAGTAGCGTTTCTCGGCTGTCGCCAACCAGTTGATCCCTCAGCGAGACTGCGATGAAGCTCTTATCTGTGTTGGATTCCGGGTGCTCGGCAGCAAGGCGTTGGGCGAGGACGTGCAACTGGCCGTTGGCGGCTTCGATGGACGTGGTAAGGCGAGCCACTGCGCGGTAGTTATAGGCGGTTCGGCTGGTGAGCTGCGCCTGCGTTGGGACGGCGAGCCATACTTCGGCCTTTTCGGGAAAAGCGAAGCCGGCAGGCATGACGCCGACGATATCGTAGGATGTGGCCTCTACAGAAAAGCTGCGACTGAGGGCGGCGGCGGGCGAACCGAAATGCTGGCTGGCGAATTCCGCGCCAATCACTGCATTGCGCCCGGCGTCTTCTTCCTGAAAGCTACGGCCAACCGCCGGGGATACGCCAAAAACCTGGAAGAAGGCTGGGGATACGAAGTTCACCCGATGGAAGGAAGCGCTATTGCCGAATTGGACCCCAATTTCGCCTCCGAAGTAAGTAGCGACGGCATCGAAGGCGTTGCTCTGACGGAGGTCGTCCCAATCTCCTCCAGTGACACGCGGATGCAGGCGGCCTTCGGAAACGAAACTGGTCAGCAAACTGACAATACGTTCGGGTTCGGGGTAGGGAAGCGGGCGCAGCAGCAGACCATTGACCACCGCGAAGATCGACGTGGTGGCGGCGATGCCCAATGCCAGATTGGCGATAGTCACAAAGGCAAAGAACGGGCTTCGCTTCAAAGAGCGAAAGGCGTAACGAAGCTCAACACTCGCCATGCAGAAAAACCCCCGGTTGTGTTCGGCCCACCATCCCAACTCTCACATCATCTGATTGTTCCGTGAGCCTATAGTCGCTGGCAGCGTTTCGGCAGAGAATCTCGCTGAGACCTACGCGCAGACACAGCGGTGGTTCAAAACTGGATGCACGTTTGTGACCACGCAGGCCAGAGCAGTGCGAATTGGCAGAAACCCCGCGGAGAGAGCGGTCGAACGTGCGAAACGGAGCCAGATCGCGCGTTCTAGGACCGAGCTGGAACACAGTCAGGCGTGCGGTAGGAGACACTGGGTGTCCACAAGCGAACACCTGGCCCGCGGCTGTGGTACCGACTGGGAAGGCAACGTGACTCTCGGTTTCCGGATCAGCCGGCTAATTCCGGGGACGTTCACATCAACTCCCGATCTCGATGGTAGCGCCGCCGCGCACTTCTTGGGATGCGTCTTTTGGTTTCGGCCCTGGCTTCTGCGGCAGGAGCTTTCGATCGAGTTTGGCTTCCGGGATTCGGCATGATTTTGGAGACATAGCTCTGGACTGGCACCCGAAACCCGAAACCCCAACACCTTTGATTTTGATGAGGAGTATCGCGAACAGGAGCCTGATGACCAATTAGCAGCCACAACTCAGGCGAATCGTCCCATCAGAGGTATCGCCGATTGAGGGAGCGATTCGTCTCAGAGAATTTTGCCTTTTAGTGCTCCGTCCCTAAGACCCCGAGTGAAGCATGTACACGCCGTTCGGGACTTCCTGGTAAACGGCGCGGTTGCCAGGCTTGCCCCTCCTGGCGCGCTCGGCTAAGCCAGCGGACCCGGTAGATTTCCGGCCTCCAAGCTCGTCGCGATGGCGGCAAGGCGCGTTTCTCGGGTGGATGACCGCTTTGCCGCCAAAAGCCAGTAGAGGATGCCCTTTCGTTTGCTCTTTGCCAGCGCGTGAAACTTTGCCGCCACCTCCGGCTGCTGTGTGAAGAGGCGCTTCAGGTCCTCCGGTAGTTCGAGCGCTTCCACCGCATCGAGTGACTCCCATGCGCCATTGCCCTTCGCTAGCTCAATCGCGGCCAGCCCCGGTGGGCGCATCCGGCCTTCCCGGATGAGTGCGTCCACTTTGCGCTTATTCACCGCACTCCATACGCTTGTCGGATTGCGTCTGGTAAATACTTGGCGGAAACTCTCCTCGTCCAGGCTCTGAACTTTGCTGTCGATCCAGCCCCAGCAGAGGGCTTCCTCGACGGCCTCGGCGTATCTGAGCCCTTGCTTTCCCGAAGCCTTCTTGAAGAACACCAGCCAGATCCCGGGCGCGGTGGCGTGGTTGCGTCGCAGCCAGCCTCGCCATTCGGCGGGGTCCTTCGGGCAGAATTCCGACAATAGGTCCAATTGTGCCATGGCTCGCGGGGACGCCTATTCGGCTCTTGCGGGTTCGGCTCGGCTGCCGGAAAGTGACAGAATCACAGCGCCTCCAATCCCCGCCAGCAGTGATGCCGACCGCACTCCAATTGTCGCATCCACGAGCATAGCCCTTTCGTCAAAGGCAAGGTTGGCGATAAACAGCGACATGATTTTCGGGATCAGATTTTCAGGATCAGGGGTGCAGTCCAATAACCTGATTCCGAAATCGTGATCACGAAATCTGCGCGTGAGCCCGCGGACACCGTTGGCCCAGGGGCGGGAGTCCTAAAGGGCCAACAGAATGCCCCCAGTGTTGGCGCTGTCCATGGAGGATTTTGTGTCGGCGCTTTCAGGGCTCTAATCTCAGGGGCCTTGCTACCCACGGGCTTGCTCGCTGCGCTCGCGGCACCCGTGCCGACAATTTTGTCGGCCGTTCCTGGCTTCGACCACCGGACGCGCTGGCGTGATCGGTTGCGCCCGACCCGATTTCCCTCAGCCCGCTGACATTCGATGACCAATTGCAATTTCTTCAAGTCTTCGTGGAACATTTGTCCGCCAGCCTCGTACCCCTATTTGCACTAGGCATCGCGCAAACGGAGGTGCGGCACTATGGGAAAAATGGGAGACCGGAGAGACCTCTTTCCAGGAGCACTGGAAATGATGGTGCTTCGGCTGCTCAATCGGCGTCCGCTGCATGGCTACGCCATTGCCCAGGAGATCCACGCCGTCTCCGAGGAACTGCTTCAGGTGGAGGAGGGCTCCCTGTACCCCGCACTGCAGCGCCTTCTCAAGGACAGGTTAGTCACCGCCCAATGGAGCGTCTCGTCCACAAATCGCAGAGTACGAGTCTATACCCTTACTCCCGCGGGACGACGGCATCTTGAGAAGGAAGTCCGGCGCTTTGAATTGATGCTGGAAGGCATTCAGCTTGTTCTCGCGGTGGGAACCGTATGAACTGGCTACGCTCCCTCTTTTATCGGCGGCAGCTATACCGCGACCTGGCCGAGGAAATCCAGGAACATCTCGACGAATCCCAGGAGGCGTATATGCAAAAAGGATTGTCCCCGAAAGAAGCACGGGAAGCCGCTCGCAAACAGTTCGGCAACGTCGCGGCCATCGCCGAAACCAGCAGGGAAACCTGGCGCTGGCCGGCACTCGAGACCCTTCTCCTGGATCTGCGATTCGCCATGCGGCAGCTCCGCAAAGACCTTTCGTTCACCGTCGTCGCCATCCTCATCCTCGGGCTGGGTATCGGCGCCACCGCCGCTGTCTTCAGCGTGGTGAATGCTGTACTCATTCGCCCTCTGCCATTCGCTGAACCGCAACGCCTGGTTCGCGTGGCAAATACCGGCGAAGGTGGCCTCTCCAGCATTACGTCCCGCAGCTCCAACCTGGCCGATTGGAAGCGCATGAATACGAGCTTTGAGGATCTCGCCGGCTACTACGCGTTCTATGACTACCGGCGCTACACGCTCTATGGCAAAGGCGAGCCGGAGCGCCTCGTCGGTGTCGGAATCACAGAGTCGTTTCTTCCCATGCTGGGCGTACAGCCGAGGTTCGGCCGTCAGTTCGTTCACGAGGAATGCGTCTGGAACGGGCGGCCCGCTATCCTCCTCACCCACGGCTTCTGGGAACGGCGCTTTGCCAGCGACTCTTCCATTGTTGGCCAGTCGCTCACCCTGGACAACACCAACTACAGCGTCGTTGGCGTGCTTCCGGCAAGCTTCGATTTTGCTTCCGTCTTCGTCCCGGGCTCGCGCGTTGATTTTCTCGTCCCGTTTCCGGTTAGCCGGGAGACCGACCGCCGCGGCAATACTCTGGCCATCTTCGGACGCCTGAAGCCAGGGGTATCCGTCGCCCAGGCGCAGGCGGAACTCGACGTCATCAATGGCCAGTTGCTGAAAGACGATCCCAATCGCTGGGGCCTGGGCGCCGCAGTGAGCGAGTTGCGAGGTGAACTCACCGGCCGTTATCGCGACGCCTTATCCTTGCTCGGCCTCGCCGTCGGATTGGTGCTGCTCATAGCCTGCACGAACCTCTCAAGCCTCCTGCTCTCGCGTGCTGCTTCCCGAACCAAGGAGATCGCCATCCGCAGTGCCATCGGTGCCGGGCGTCTGCGTCTGGTAAGACAGCTCCTCACGGAAGCGATTGTGCTCGCAGCGGCGGGCGGGGTCGTTGGGGTGCTGCTTGCGGTACTGCTTACGCGAGCCGTCCGTGTCACCCAAGCCGTCACCATTCCCCTCCTGCATTCAGTGCGCGTTGATGGCGAAGCACTCCTCGTGGTGCTGATCCTCGTCATGGGCTGTGCTCTTCTCTTTGGAATCGCGCCCGCCCTGCAACTCGCCGGAAGCCATGATTCCGAAGCGCTGCGGGATTCCAGCCGGGGCCTCAGTGAAGGGCAGGGCCGCGTGCGCATCCGAAGCGCTCTTGTGATCGCCGAGATCGGGCTTGCCTGCGTCCTGCTTGTGAGTGCCGGCCTGCTGATGCGGAGCTTTCTCACCCTGCTGAATGTCGATCTTGGTTTCCAGCCCGCGCAGCGCGTCTCCTGGCGGGTTGAAACCAACAACCGCTTCGAAACCCTTACGGAAAGGGCCCGCTTCTATCTCCGGCTCATTGAAAGAGTGAAGGAAATTCCCGGCGTCGAAGCGGCCGGTCTCACTGACACGCTCCCCCTCGGACGAAACAGGGAGTGGGGCGCCCGCGCCAAGGGCGTCGTCTATCGCGATGGGGAATACCCGAATATCTATCCCCGGATGGTTAGCCCCGGCTACGTCGACGCGATGGGAATCCGACTCCGCAAGGGTCGCGATTTCACGACAAGCGATACTGCTGATTCGCGCCGCGTCGTCCTGGTGAACCAAGCCGCCGAACGGGAGATTTTTGCTGGGCAGGATGCTCTAGGGAAGATCCTCGTCAATCAGGACGAATGGCTGGTGGTGGGCGTCGTTGACAACGTGCGGCACTCCTCGGTGGAGGAGAACGCAGGCTCTGAAGTCTATTTTCCCATCATGCAGATGGGCGATTGGGGAGCTACAGACCTGGTGCTGCGCTCCACCCTTCCCGTGAGTGCGCTCAGCAGCCCGATGCGCATTGCCCTTCGCGAGCTGGACGGGCAGATGCCCGTTGACGACTTTCAGACTCTCGACGCGGTGGTAAACCGCGCTGTCTCCCCACGGCGCTTCATCCTCTATCTGTTGGGAGCGTTTGCGCTCACGGCCGTCATTCTCGCGTCGCTCGGGATTTACGGCCTGATCGCGTATTCCGTGAGTCGTCGCGCGACGGAGATTGGTATCCGGATGGCACTCGGAGCTTCGCCTCAGAACGTCCGCAACCAAATCCTGCGCCACACCCTTACGCTCGGCCTTGCGGGAATCATCCTCGGGACGATTGGGTCCCTCATCGTCTCGCGTCTGATGGCATCCCTACTCTACGGGGTCACGACTACCGACATCTCCACCTTCGCCGGAGCCATTGTTCTGCTCTTTCTCGTGGCCGTAACGGCAGGACTCCTCCCGGCATTGCGCGCGTCAAGAATCGAACCACGCGTTGCGCTCCAGGATGGCTGATCCTGGGCCAGTGCAGCTCCTGGGATCTCTCACGGTCATGCTCGTCCGGCAGGGCTCCGCGGGAGAGTTCCCGGTGGAGCGTGCCATTCGACAGATTCGACGTTTTCGACACTGTTTTGGCCGTGAGTGACAGCCTCCGGCCGTGAATGACAGCCTCCGTGATTATGGGTTTCGGTGCCAGTGCCGGTGTCGGATAGCACTCGACCTCGATGCTCTGCACCTGCAGCAGCCTCCCGGACCGCATCTCGCCGCCCTCCAGCCATCCGTCTCCACCCTGTCACGCCCCGCCAGTAGAATTTGCACTTCCCTGTGGGTTGCGGGGACACAGGGGCCTGATGGTCAACTCAAGAAGCGAGTGCCCTCAACTAGCTAGGCCCGGCAGTCGTAATCTGCTCTGGCTTATTAAAGAAAAGTGGCGTATCCTTTAATAGCACCGCACGCTATTAAAGTACCCTTGAACGGAATGGAACCACAGTGGAATCAACGGCTTGGAAGGTACGAGGTAACCCATTTTCAGGGCGAGTCGGTTCGTGCATTCGTTCCTCCGCCTCTGCCGCCCCAGCCACCGCTCCAGTTTGACCGTCTTCAAGGGCTTCTCGAACAGGCAAACCAAGCGCTCGGCCGCCTGGATGGGCTGGCCTCTGTTCTACCGGATCTGACTCTCTTTCTCTACGCCTACGTTCGCAAGGAGGCGGTACTCTCCTCTCAGATCGAGGGCACGCAATCCGCACTGTCCGATCTCATGCTGTTTGAGAATGGCGAAGCCCCAGGAGTACCTCTTGAAGATGTGAGGGAGGTTTCGAACTACGTTGCCTCTCTGACCTACGGACTGGATCGCCTTCGAGGCGGCTTCCCACTGTCACTCCGTCTTCTACGAGAAATTCACGGTGTTCTGCTTGCTCACGGAAGGGGAAGCGAGAAGGAACCCGGCGAGTTTCGGCGAAGCCAAAACTGGATTGGTGGCACCCGACCGGGAAATGCGCTTTTTGTTCCGCCGCCACCAGACCTTGTTTTGGATTGCATGGGCCAGCTGGAGAATTTCCTCCACGAGGAGCGTCCTGGGCTACCACTGGTAATCAGGGCGGGCCTGGCACATGTTCAGTTTGAGACGATCCACCCATTCCCTGATGGCAACGGCAGGCTTGGCAGATTGTTGATCACATTTCTGCTCTGCGCAGGCGGTGCGCTGCAGGAACCGATTCTTTACCTGAGTTTGTTCTTCAAGACGCACCGTCAAGCCTACTACGACCACTTGATGAACGTCCGGACCAAGGGCGACTGGGAAGGATGGATGGAGTTTTTTCTGGAGGGGGTCAAGGAGACCTCTGCCCAAGCAGTCGCTGCTTCGCTCCGTATCATTGCGCTCATAGTTCTGATCGGAAGAAGATCGAGCAGATCGGTAGCCGTCACATCCGTGCTGCGGGTTCACCAATGTGTGCAGACCCACCCGATTGTCTCCATCGCAACAGTGGCGGACAAAGTGGGGGTTTCCTTCCCTACAGCGTCAGCGGCGGTGGAGCACTTGTGCCGAATGGGCATCCTCCGGGAGATCAGTGGAAAGAGACACCAATCGGCTTTTTGTCTATAGGGAGTATCTGGATATCCTGAACGAAGGTACGGAACCACTGTGGTGAGGCGTGGATTGAGTTGTGACATAGCCGAGAAGAGCACAAGCATCCGTATGTCAGTGGATTAGACACTCTAGTAGTGGCACCCGGATCGACACCCTCCCCACTGCCACTACGCTGTCACTAGACCCCATCGGAACCGGGTGAACTCCAAGGAAGCAGAGTGAACTCGCGGATTTGATGGACGAACCATGGACTCTGAGATCGAGGACGACAGCGTCTAAGAGTCGGGGACTGGTTTTGCCCTGGGCTTCGAGATCTTCAGCCATTGCGAGTGGCGCGGCAGCGGCGTGGCAGAAACAGTTTCACCCAGGCAAAGGTCCTTTTAGCGAGCGGCCGGCTGAAGCCGCGTTACCTCAACCCGTCGCGGCGGGTGGCCCAGCCGGAAAGGAGTTCCCGCATGCCTTGCCTGATTCTGCTGCTTGTCATCGCCTTTCCACGGCTGGTTCTGCTGGCGCTGTTTTTCTTCACCAACTATCTCAGCGCCGCTTACACGGGACTCCTGGTGCCGGTTGTGGGCTTCCTGTTTCTGCCGATCACCACCATTACCTATGCCTGGCTGGTCAACTCGCAAGTGCCCATCGAAGGATTCAATGTGCTGTATCTGATCCTTGCCGTAATCCTCGATATGGGAAGCTGGGGTGGCGGTGAGTATTCGCGGCGGAGGCATTAATGCTGGCACACCGCCAGAGCGCAATGCTCGCGCGCGATGCGGGGATGGGACTGGATGAGCGCCACGTACTGCGCGCCGAACGAGCGGCGCCGTTGGTGGAAAGCCTCCACGTCCGGCTGCGGGAGTTGCGGTCCACGGTGCTGCCCAAGAGCGCGCTGGGCGAGGCGATCACTTACACCCTGAACCTGTGGCCACGGCTGAAGGTGTTCCTCACGCACCCGGTGGTGGAGCTATCGAACAACCTCGCGGAGAACTCCATGCGCGGCGTCGCACTGGGCCGCAGGAACTGGATCCACCTGGGCGACAAGCAAGCCGGACCAAGGGTAGCGGCAATCCTAAGCATCGCAGAAACCTGCCGGCGACAGGGTATGCCTGTGCGAGACTATCTGCACGACGTGCTACCCGGCATGGCGAACCGCAAGCGCAGCGAAGTGGAGACCCTCACGCCGACCCGCTGGAAAACCGCAAAGGCCTAAGCACGCCGGACGCCATTGCGCCCATGGGGTTGGTCTTACGCTAACAGTGAAATCCACTGCTGCGAGGAGGGAAACCACACCTGACAGGGAGGTTTCCAATATCGCAATGATGATGCGTACCGGGACTGGTGGCAAAGAACACCAGGTGCGACGGGTACGGTGGCGGCGTCTTTGCGCTCCACCTATCGGACGGAGACGCCGAGGAATTCTCCCAATCAATACTAAAGCCGGATGGTATTTGTTTATCCTACAAAGCCGGGGATGACTACGATATAAAGATTTCGGAAAAATTGAACCTTGACAAACTTCTTGGGGAGAGAGTACGATTACAGACAAGAGTATCCTAAATTGCACGGCATTCGGCCAGATGGAGGCCACTTTAGCGGTCGTTACATAGCCCAGGATCAGTTAAGGACATCCCTGCTATAAATACCTGTGGTGAAGTAATCTGATTGCGAAATAACTACGAGTCACAATATCATTGAGTTGTTTTCACCTCCTGTGTAAGATGCAAACCAGTAAAAGGCGGACTAACGCACAATGAGTCACACTTGCCATTCAATCTCTGTGCTTTCTTCGATGTGCTTCGAAACCCCACGCACACGTGGCGGTTCCAGATGGCCATTCTCTAACAACATTTTCAGCCCAACGCTTGTTCAACAATTAAGAATTACCCGTGCCTTGCTCGGGCTAACATTACTCTTCGTCTTCTTCTGCACTTCGGCACCCTCGCAGCAATTGCCGTCAGAGCCTGCCGATGATATCGGCGTGTATATACTGTTCCTGCACGATCTTGCGACGCAAGCTGAACGACAAGAGCCACGCTCGGAATTTGCCGAGACGATTGCGCGCCGAGCGCAGCAATTATCGATCGACGTTACGGACATCCAAGTTCTTGAAGAGTGCTCGCTGACATTCAAGAAGCGTGAAGCAGAGCTACGTGCGGAGGCAGTGAGATACCACGAAAACCAAAGAAAGATCAGGCAAAAAGTCGATCCTAAAGTGGTCCACTCGTTTGCAGAAAGGCGATCACAGCTTGTAAGCACGACTCTCGTCTCGCTTCGGTCAAAGCTTGGAGTAGAGAAGTGGGATCGAATCGAGTTATTCATCGGAAAAACGCTCAAACCTTCAATTCAGTCTTGGAGATAAATCTTATGAGACGCTGTTCTTTTATCCTCACCGCATCTTATGTGATGCTTGCAATAGCTTTCCTTTCATTTTCCAGTCTATCGAACGCACAGTGTTCAAATGGCAGTACTGCACATCTCGCGGTATTGAACCTTGCTCGTGAAGCTGGCAATTCCGTCGTTGCGCAGGCTGGTACAGAGTACGCGTAAGACCAACCCCATGGGCGCAATGGCGTCCGGCGTGCTTATCGCTTTGCGGCTTTCCAGCGGGTCGGCGTGAGGGTCTCCACTTCGCTGCGCTTGCGGTTCGCCATGCCGGGTAGCACGTCGTGCAGATAGTCTCGCACCGGCAGGTCAAGCCTGCGGCAGGTTTCGGCGATGCTCAGGATTGCGGCTACCCTTGGTCCGGCCTGCTTGTCGCCCAGGTGGATCCAGTTCTTTCGTCCCAGGGCGATGCCGCGCATCGAGTTCTCGGCCAGGTTGTTGGATAGCTCCACCACCGGATGATCGAGGAACACCTTCAGCCGTGGCCACAGGTTTAGCGTGTACGTGATGGCCTCGCCCAGTGTGCTACTGGGCAGCACCGTGGGCCGCAGTTCCCGCAGCCGGGTGTGCAGGCTGGTCACCAGCGACGTAGCCTTCTCTTGGCGCAGTGCGTGGCGCTCATCGATGCGCATCCCCGCCTCGCGCGCCTCGCGGTCGATGGCAAACAGGGCGTCCATGCGATCGACCATCTCGACGGCTGCGGCGTCCTTCGGATTCAGCTTCGATGCCTCAAAGAACTTGCGCCGGGCATGCGCCCAGCAGGCCGCGCGCACGATGCCCGTCGCGCCCACCTTGTCATAGGCAACGTAGCCGTCGGTTTGCAGAATGCCCGCAAAGTCGCGCAGCATTCGCTTCGGAGCCTCCGCTCCGCGGCCCATCTGGAAGTCAAACAGCACGATACCGCCGGAACTACGCACGATGCCGCCTGAGCTTGGACCATCGGCCGATGTTGCATCAAAGGGCGCCGAATATTGCCATAGATAGGCTTGATGATTCTTGCCCCGTTTATCGTGCATCTGCACATTCACGGTGGTTTCATCGGCCTGAATATAGTTCCCGGCGAGCAGTTCACGGCGCATCGCCTGGGCGATCGGCTCCAGCAACTCGCCCACCCGCATCACCCAGCCATCCATCGTCGAGCGGTGGATCTCCACGCCCGCATCACGCGCCAGCATTGCGCTCTGGCGATAAAGCGGCAGGTGATCGAGATACTTGGCAATCACCGTGTCGATGACGATGCGGTCACTCACCAGGCTCTTGGCGATGATCGAGGGCGCCACTGGCGCGGTCTTCACGCCACCCTTACCGCAAGCGCTGCAGGCG
>JAHCHD010000078.1 GCA_026129915.1 Bryobacterales bacterium | reverse complement strand
GCACCTGCTGCTAGTAGGCGAGGAAACGGGCGCTCTGGACGCCATGTTTCTGCGGATGGCGGAGATTTATGAAACGGAAACGAAGGCTGCCATCCGGCGCTTTACGGCCCTATTCGAACCGCTTGTTATTCTGATCATGGGCATTGTGGTGGGAGCACTGATTCTTACCATGCTGCTTGGAATCACCAGCATCAACGAGGTGGCATTATGACGTTCGCAACTACTCAGAAAAGGCAACCGCGGCGTGCGCGCGCGGCAGGCCAGGCAGGTATCACCCTCATCGAAATGCTGGTCGTGATGACGATCATTGCGCTTTTCGCCACGCTGGTTGGGCCTCGACTTCTAAGCCAGGGCGACAAGGCGCGCGTCACCAAGGCTCGGGCCGATATCGCCGGACTGAAGACGGCGCTGAACATGTACAAGCTCGACACCGGGGTGTTTCCCACCACGGAGCAGGGGTTGAAGGCGCTGGAAGTGGCTCCCCAGGGCCTCAAGAACTGGCAGGGGCCTTACCTCTCAGAGGAACTGGTGATGGATCCATGGGGCAACCCCTACGACTACCGCTTCCCCGGCCAGCGCGGCAATGAACCGGACATCATCTCCTACGGCGCCGATGGCGTGCCAGGGGGCGAGGAGCTGAACGCAGACATTGTCAGTTGGAAGGCCAACTGAGATCCACCACGGCGATTCTCGGCTTGGGACGGCGGACGCACGCGGACAGCGCGAAGAGCACAAGTATGCGGATGCGATCAGCAACCCGGCGGCACGCCAGGGCGGGCGTCACCCTGATGGAGATGCTGGTGGTGGTGGTGCTAATTTCCCTGATGGTGGGAATTGCGGTGCCCTCCTTCCAGGCGGGACTGCCCGCCATCCGGCTGCACACGGCATCTTCTTCCGTTGCCCGGTTCTTAAGCGCTGCCCGCAATCAGGTGGAGCGTGGGCAGCGTCCAGTGGTGCTGCGCGTGATTCCGGAGCGGGGCCGCCTCAGCTTTCAGAGCGTGGATGCAGTTGGCACGCGTGAACTGGTGGCGCAGGAGGTGGAAATGCCCGATGGCGTCAGCATCCGGGGCGTATTTCCCGCGCCTGCGGGGATGGAGCGGACCGCTCGCGAGTTCGTCCTGTTTCCTGGCGGTGGACTTCCGGCCTTCGCGGTGGCGCTGGCGAACGAACGGGGCGGGCAACGCTGGGTATCGCTGGATCCCATCACCTATGTCCCTTTGATCGCGAATGCCGCGCCGCCCGCCGCCATTCAAAGTGAAGATTTCCGGGAGGCTCAAAGGCCATGAGCATCCGCCAATCACTTCGAACTGCCCGCCGGAAGGGGCAAGCTGGCTTCACGCTTCTGGAGGCCATGGTGGCCACCACCATCATGGCGATCGCGGTGGTGGGCCTGCTAAGCAATATCTCCACATCGTTGAACACTGCTTCCCGTCTTGCGGACTACGACCAGGCGGCCATGCTGGCTAAGCGCCAAATGGAGCATCTGCAATCCATGCCGCTGCAGGTTGGACAAGTGTATAGCGGGACCTTCCCGCGCACGGCTACGGACGACCTTGAAGGCGGATGGGCTGCCCGCGTCGAACCGTTCGAGGCTAGCCTCATGGGCGCCGGTGCTGTGCTCGACCGCATTGTGCTGGAGGTCTGGTGGTCGCGCAACGGCCAGCGCCGCACCGTGCTTTTGGAAACCGTGCGCGCGGTGATCCCCACCAGCCCCGATGTGGGCAGCAGGTATCCCAATGGCTAGGCGCAGGCAATGCCGGCGTCAGCGCCAGCGCGGACTCACGCTGATGGAAGTGCTTATCGCGGTGACCCTCGTTGGCCTGCTGATGGTTGCCATCTCCGTTTCCCTCAGCATCGGCTTGCGGGCCATGGAGCGTGCCAACGCCAAGCTGGAACTGAATCGCCGCGTGGTGCGCACCCAGCAGATTCTCGAGCAGCAGATCGTCCACCTTACGCCTACCATCGCATCGTGCGTGATGCTGGATGCCGACATGCCGCAGCAGATTCCGTTCTTCCAGGGCGCACCGCTGGCGATGCGGTTTGTATCCACCTATTCCATGCATGAAGGAGATCGCGGGTACCCGCGCATCATTGAACTCACAGCCATCCCTGGTGACCCGCGCAAGATGCCGCCGGGCGTGCGGCTGATCGTGAACGAATTGCCTTACCAGGGTCCGCTTAGTACAGGCCAGCTATGTGGCGGATTAGCGCCTGACCCCGCTTCCGGACTCGCGGTGCCCTCCTTCGCCCCGGTGTTGCCGCGCCCTACTTCTTTTGTGCTGGCGGACCGCCTGCTGCGGGTGAGCTTCCGTTACCTGGCACTGCGTACGCCACCGGAAGCTCCCCAGTGGGTGGAGACCTGGGTGTTTCCAGAACTGCCGGAGGCGATCGGTATCGACATGATTCCGCTACCCGGCGAGAATGCGGGCGTACATCCTTTGTCGCTGGTTCTACCCGTACGGGTAGACCGTATACCGGGAAAGAAATATGCTGACTAGCCCCGCACGCCTGATTGCAAAGCCGGCGTCCGCGCATGCCAGACGATCCACCCGGGGTGGCGCCCTGCTTGCGGTGCTCTGGCTGGTGGCGGCGCTGTCGGCCATCGCCCTGACGATCGCATCCACCGTGCGCGCTGAGGTGGAGCTAAGTACCCTTCACTTCGAGGGCGTGCGTGCCTACTTCCTGGCCCGCGCCGGGGTAGAGCGTGCGGCGCTCTGGGTACAGTGGGGCGCCGGGATGGAAGGAACGGGATCTGGTCCCAGATACTATCAGCGGGGTATGCGCTCCCTTGCTTTTCAATTTCCTACCGGCGATGTGGTGGTGGATGTAATCCCGGAGTCTTCGAAACTGGATATCAACCGCATACCCGTAGAGGAACTGGCGATGCTTTTTCAAGCACTTGGCTCCACTGTGCAAGACGCGGAAGCACTCGCAGTTTCCGTGGATCACTGGCGCAATCCCGCCACAGGCTTCTCTGCCCTGGATTCGTTTTACCTTTCACGAAGGCCGTCTTTTCCCGCGCGCAGAGCGTCTCTGGAAAATGTGGAAGAGTTGCTTCTGGTTCGCGGGATGACCCCCGAGATGTATTACGGCTCCTTCGTTCCGGTGGGAACGGCGGGGACTTTTGTGCTTGGGGAGCCGGAAGAAGCCCTTGGGTTTGCCGGTTTGCCGGAAGTTGCGGCTGCGCAAATGATGGCGGCCCGGCGCAGTTTGGTTTGGCGTGGCGGGTTGCGGGACTGTGTCTCGGTTTTTGGCGCGGTTACCGCCGTGGATGTCAATTGGGCGGAGCCCGCGGTGATGCTGGCTCTTGGCGTCCCCCCGCAGGTTGTCAATGCCATTGTCACCCGCAGGCAGCAACTGCCTTTCCAGGATGACGCGGATCTGCAGAGCATCGGATTTGGGAATATCGCCGGGTTGTCGCGCTTGCGCGTGGGTGGTCGCAGCCAATTCACGCTACGAGCCACCGCGCGTCCGCGGAACCAGGATGGCCGCCTCTCCGATCTCGCACGCACAGTGGCTGCCGTTGTGGATCTGAATGAAGTTTCGGGGGACCGGCCGTTTACTACGCTGCGCTGGTACGACACCGCATGGAAACAGTAGTCACGTCTATACCGGAAGCTCCCCTGCCGTCGGATGACGTCTCTGGCGCCGCAGCCGAAGCGCGCGTTCCGGAGTTGCCTTGGTGGCGAAGGCTGCTGCAAAGCGGCGCTGGTCTTGCCATTGGGATTGAGGATGGGAATCTCGATGTGATGGTGGCCCGGGTGCGGCCTTCGGGCGTTAAAGTGGTTGGCTGGAAACGCTTTGCGGCGGTCGCCGATCGCCCGGCTGCCGTAGTGGGCGGAGAGATCCTGCAGTTCCTGCGCGAATTGGGTGCGGCCCATTTGGCAGCCCATGTGCTGCTGCCAAGAGACGCCACCATTGTGCGCACTGTGCAACTTCCTGGTGTACCTGACAAAGACTTGAACGCCGCGCTGGAATTGCAACTGGAATCCCTTCACCCCTATGCCGACCAGCCTGTATGCTTCGGCGCCATGCGCTTGGGCAAGACGGGGCACGTGCTGGTGGGTATCTGCCGCGAGGAACTGGTAGACCGCTGGATTTCCTTCTTCACTGAGGCTGGCATCAAGCTCAGCGCCATCCGCATCACGGCCGATGTCTTTCACCACGCGGTAAGGGTGCTGCGTATGCCGCCCGAAGGGTTTCTCAGTCGCTTGGCTCTTGCCGGGGACTGCGTTGAACTGTACGGGGAATGCCGGGCTCGTCCAGTCTATAGCGCGTTACTGTATGCGCCTTCTGCCCACGCCGTCGAACGGGCGATGTCTGAATTGCGGCTGGGCTCTGAAGGCGCCGGGAACGCCAGCGCCGTGGACGATCTGGAGTCGCTGCTGGCTGGTCCTGAAACCCAGGAGCAGGCCGAGATTGCACGTCAGTGCCTTCCTCTTTACGCGACAGCCATCGGCGCGGCGAGCCCATTCCCGCGGCCTTCGGTGAATCTGCTGCCCCAGGAACTGCGCAAGGGCAGCAACTGGGCGCTTGTGCTGCCCTCCCTCTTGCTGGCGGCGTTGCTGTCGGCAATGTTGTTTGGGCTGTGGCTGCAGCAAAGCTGGCACCAGCGCGAATATGCCGAACGCTTGCAGGCAGAGATCACGCTGCTGGAACGGCAGGTGGCCGCCGGCCACCGCATGGATGACGAAGGCGAACGGCTTCAGCTTCGCCTTCAGATCCTGAAGAATTCCGGCAACGGACCCAGCCGACCTGGACGCGCTGCTTCAACTGACGACCACCATACCCGAATCAGCTTGGGTAAGCCAGTTGGAACTTACGCCGGGCAGACTCGTCCTTGCCGGGGAAGCCAGCCAAGCGGGCGAGTTGCTGCGGCTGCTGGATGGCAGTCCGGCCTTTGCGGGCTCCAGTTTCTCCATGCCGTTGCAGCGCACCGGGGAAACCGAGTTGTTTCGCATTCAGTCGGACAGGGAGAAACAGCCATGAGCGGCCTCAGCAGCAGGGACCGCCGGGCGTTGCTATTGCTGCTGGCGCTGGCGGTGCCGACGTTGATCTGGTATTTCCTGTCGGGCGATCCGGATAGCGCCACCACTGGAAGCGCGGCTGCTGTTTTGCCTCTTCCAGTAATGGAGAAGCGTTTGGTTTCCCTGCGGCAGCAGGCTGCCATGAATCCAGCCAAAGAGGAAGTGCGCCAGACGCTGCAAAGTGTGCTGGAAGAGCGGGAGCGCTTGTTGCTTACGGCGGATACCGCGCAACAGGTGCAGGCACAGTTGCTCACCAAAGTGCGCGGGATTCTCGAAGCGCAGGATCCCCCCCTGCGCGCCACCCAGTCTGACCTCAGCCAGATCTCCCGGCTGGCGGATGAGTATGGCGAAGTGGCCGTGACCGTAGGCTTCAACTGCACCATCGAACAATTGGTGAATGTGCTGGCGGATGTGGCCGCCAGTGAACAACTGATTGCGACACGGCAACTCAACGTGACTGCCGCGGATCGCGCCAAGAAGTCGCTGAATGTCCGGCTTACCATTACCGGGTTGATGCCGGTTAGCCTTGCCCCTGAATCAACTGGAGGATTGCGTCCATGAAAACCAGACTTCGTTTGCTGAATCTTCTGCTGGTGGTTGCCTGCGGCTTCGTCGCCTGGCAGATGCGAGCCAATCAAGTTGACCATCAAAGTCGCCTCGACAATACTTTCTCTGTTCGGGCTCAGCAAGTGGCCGCTGGGGAGACTGCCATTGATCCGCTGCCGCCCGCGCCGAAGCCCGCGGACTATAGCCAGGTGGCCATGCGTATGCTGTTTGCCCAGGACCGCAACCCAACTGTAGTGGAAGAAAAGAAGCCCGAGCCACCTCCCAAGAAGATGCCCGAACTTCCGGTGCTGCATGGAGTGATGGATCTCGGCGACGGCGCCATCGCCATGATGAGCCCCAAAGACGGGGCTGCCCAGGGGACCTACAAGGTGGGCGACACCATTGGCGAGTTTGAAATTGTGAAGATTGCCACAGACCGGATCACCTTCCGCTGGGAAGGCAAGGAAGTAACCAAGCTATCCGCGGAACTGCGCGGTTCTGGAGAGCGACCCGCGGCAAGGAGCGCCAAAACCGGTGCGACGCCCGCGGCAGCCGCCGCCGCTCCAGCAGCGCCCGCCGCGCCAGTGAAGCCTGGCCCCGGAAGAGACCTGGGCGGCACCAGCCGCGCCTGCCAGCCGGGCGACAAGAGTCCGGACGGCACCATCATCGACGGGTATATCAAGCGCACCGCGCGCACACCGATGGGTGCGGTCTGCAACTGGGTACCTGTGGAGAAGAATTAGGGTACTGCTGCGCCCTATCCACCGGCTGGCGTTTCTAGCCGGACAGGAGGCCTCCCTGGAACTTGTCCGAGGCCACTATTGACCTGAGATTTCAGGATTGACCGGAGTGAAGCGTGTTTTGTCGAATGATGCGAACCTCAACATCGGTGCTTGATGCCGTCTGCCGAACCGTGCCCGTCTGGGCTGTTCTGGCTATGCTTTGCGCTGCGCCTGCTCTGCACGCCCAGGACGCACCTCAGCCTCAGCCAGCGCAGGCAGAGCCTCAGGCCGTACAGACAGCTCCGGCGGTTCAGGCCGACGAATCGGCCGGACCCGGACTGGTCTTGAATCTGGATGGCGCTTCCCTGCGGCAATTGATCGATCTGCTGGCGCAGCGGCTGAGGATCAATTACATCCTTGATCCGCGTGTCGATGGAGAGGTTACAATTCGCACCTATGGAGAGATCCGTGCTGTGGAAGTCCGGTCAGTGCTGGAGACCGTACTGCGCATCAACGGGGCCACCATGGTGCAGGTAGGGGATCTCCATCGGATTGTACCTGTAGACCAAACTGCGCAATTGCCAATCAGTCCAAGGCTCAACGCCAGCGCGCAGGATCTGCCGTCTGGCGAGCCGCAGATCCTTAACCTGCTGTTCCTGAAATTTGCCACGGCAAAGGAAGTGGAGGCACTCATTACCCCTTTCCTTGGCCAGGGTGGGAAGCTCACGGCCTACGAGCCAGCCAACTTGTTGATCATGCTCGACAATGCTCGCAGCATGCGGCGCACCATGGAGCTGATCTCGCTGTTTGACAGTGAAGCCCTTGCCAGCCAACGCGTGCGTCATTTTGAGGTTCGGAATGGAAAGCCATCGGATCTAGCCAAGGAGTTGGACACCATCTTTAAGGGAATCGCATTCAGCAAGGAAGTCGCAACGCTCAACTTTCTTCCAATTGACAGGATCAACATCCTGATTGCGGTAGCCCCTAATCCCGGCGTTTTCGAAGAGGTCCGGAAGTGGATAGAAAAGCTGGACGTCAAGGTGACGATGACAGCCGGTTCGCTAAATAACTACGTCTACCGGGTGAAGTACTCTGACGCCTTCATGCTAGCCTCTTCCATCATGCAGTTGTACACGGGAATGCCAATGGGATTTGGGGGCATGGGTGGCATGGGCGGCATGAGCGGAATGGGCGGGTTCGGTGGCATGAACCGTAGCGGGCGGATGGGTGGCGCGGGCGGTGTTGGCGGCATGGGTGGTTTGGGCGGGATGGCAGGCGGTGCCGGCGGCCTTACCAATCAGGGCTTCAATCTAGGTGCGGGCGGGGGTGGCGGCATCGGCGGCGCTGGCGCAATGGGAGCCATGGGTGGCGCTGGCGCAATGGGCGCCATGGGCAGCGGCATGGGCGGTTTTGGTGGCATGGGCGGCTTCGGTGGCATGGGCGGATTCGGTGGCATGGGCGGATTCGGCGGCATGGGCGGTGTTGGGAGCTTCCTCGGCATGGGGCCCATGCTGAGCCCCACGGGTGAACGCATCCCACACGTGATTCCAAACATGATGGATAACTCGCTCCTGGTTCAGGCCACTCCCCAGGACTACGACAAGATCCTTGGACTTCTCGAGCAGATCGATATCCCGCCACGACAGGTTTTGATCGAGGCGAAGATCTACGAAGTCACCCTGACGGGCGCGTTCTCGCTGGGAGTTCAGGCTTATATGAACCGAATCGGGGATGGAGCGCTTGACCCCGGCAACGGAGAAGAAGGGTCAGCGGCTCGCCGCGCCTTTGCCGCGGCTACTTCTGGTGCGGGTATCACCCTTACCGCTGGCATGTTAGCCGGGCGCAGCCGGGAACTGCTGGCCATTCTCGGCGCCGCCGAGGATAACCGCATCACCAAAGTGGTGGCTGCTCCAACCATCATCGCAACCGATAGCATCCCCGCTACCATCACCGTGGGGAATGAAGTGCCGATCCTCACCTCGCAGGCGGCGAGCGCGGTTCAGGAGGGGGGCACCTCGCAGTTTGCACAAACCATTACGAATCGCCAGGCTGGCATTACGCTTGCCATTGTCGCCCGAGTTACCCCTAGCGGCATTGTTACTATGTTGATCAACCAGGACTTCAGCACTCCCCTTGCCCCAAGCGGCGCGGGCATCGGGTCGCCTTCCTTCAACAACCGTACTGTGAATACTCAGGTTACGGTGGAGGACGGAGATACGGTAGCCATCGGCGGCATTATCGATGAGCGCGAGATCGAAGGGACCTCCGGCGTACCCTTCCTTCACCGCATTCCAGTGATCGGCGCGGCCTTCGGGCAGAAATCCCGATCCACGGCACGGACGGAACTTGTCGTCTTTCTGACGCCAAAAGTAATTTACGACACCAACCAGGTTATTGATGCCAGCGAGGAACTCAAATCACGCATGGACCGGGTGCTGCGGCTGATCCGAAACAGTTCGGAACGCTTCTGAGCGCCCGTGGAATGCGAATGAGCTGAAAAATCAAGTACTACCCCAGCCCTTCCCGGACTACCGCTCTCTACCTGCACTAGATGATCAATCGGCGCGAAGGAAGTACCCGCAAGGAGGGAGCGCACTGTGTCTTTTTCCTATACTGCTTTCTATTTTTCACGAGATTTCAACAGGTTGTAGCGAAAATTATTGTAGACGGTTGACTTCGTTTCCTAAACCGTGATTAAATTCCATCTGTTGGGTTTCGTCCTTATGCAGCGTAATGGCTGTATTTGAAGAATTGACTTGGCGTTTCCAGTTTGTATCGTCCTGTGGCCCTTGGGCTGAAGGAATGAACCGGGCCGAAATCCCGCAAGCAGAGACAGAGAGTAAGGCGCAGCCGCCAGCTCCCCACCGTGAATACACGGGCTGAGCGCGATAACCGCAGGTTGTGCTTAAGAGCTCCGGCTTTCACTCGAGTTTGAGGCTCAGGTTGAAAGAACACTTCATCAATTCAAGTTTGAATTCCCTACACCACAAGGAGAAGGAAATGTTCGATTTCCGCAAGATCGTGCTTGCCCTAGTCGTGCTCGCGCTCGCGATCCCGATGGTAAGCGCTCAAGAAGCAATTGACAATCAACCGTTCAATTGCCGCGCGACTTCCACGCCGCCTCTCGTCCGTATTGAAGGCGTTGCCGAACTGGGTGGCGATATTCTTATCGTCTGCAGCGGCATCGTCCCCAATCAGGGCAATGAGACCGTCGACGGCGTAACCCGGATCCGCGACCTTCGCGCCAACATCACTGTGAACGTTGACGTTCCAGTAACCAGCCGGGCACTCGCAGCACCAGACATCAATGGGCGCATTCTCACTGAATCGCTCATCATCAACTCCGGCAACCAGGGCCGTTGCGGCGCCAGCGAAGGCTTGCAGCCTGCTGCTGTTTGCGCACCGGTTAGTCCTACCTCGACCACCGCGGAAGGAACCATTGGACAGGGCGCACCTTACGTGGGCGGTTCGACGGTTTTTGACGACCTAATCGCCTTTAACAACCGCGGTGCCTTCGTCGCGCGTTACCCGAACCTTACCGTTAACAACCACGGCAAGTTCGCCACCGAAGATAGCCTCGGCGGCGTTTTCAGCAATGGCACCTTGGAGTGGGACAATGTTCTGCTGGCTCCCGGCAGCGCTGCTGGCCGTCAGTGGTACATGCAGATGAAGATTACCAACATCCGCGTGAACGCGGCGACATTGGCCGGCCAGGGCGAGTTTGCTCCGGCGATCAATGCCATCGTTACCCTGAACACCACCACCGGCACCGTGCCGCTCACCCCGGATACCGTGGTGATCGCGCGTCCGCGTCCCAGCTTCCGCATCACCAGCGAGCCGCGGCTCCGTCGCAATTGCGACTCCCCGCGTATCCTTGATCAGGACCTCCTCATCATCGAGCTGCTGCCCAACGCCTTCAAGCCCCGGCTTGACAACGAAGTGGTGCAGAATTGTCCTGCCGGTAGCGTGGCTAACCGCCAGTGCAACCCCAACACTGCTTACTTCACCGAATCCGGTCTGATGGTAAGCACCCCAGAGACTGGCTATGCCACTCAGGGCACCCAATTCAACATCGCTGTCACGTCCCCTGGGACGCTTGACAACAACACCAATGACCCCTACAACGTCAACATCGTGTCTGTACTTGACGACATTAACGACGTCATGACGGGCTCGGTTGTCGTCGGTGCCAGGACTCCGCAGGCCAATGGAAGCGTGGTTCGCAACTTCACGCTTACCATTACTGATTTCCTGTTGTCGGCAGATCCGTTCACCATCAACCGTGTTCGGGTAAGGGTTCGTGCGACTTACAACGAACAGGTTTACGGCTCCACCGCATTCCAGGTTTGGTACCTGCCGCTGGCTAATCTCGCCGGTGGTGAAGGTATCGTGAAGTTTGGCGCTCCTGTGCCTCGGTTCGCTCCAGTGATCAAGGACGCTCAGGGCTATAGCATCGTGCGTTGCCGCACCCTGCTGCTCTTCCCGTACTTGACCAACCGTGACGGATACAACACGGGTATCGCGATTGCCAATACGTCTAAGGACGACGGCGCCGGTCCGTTCGACGAGAACAAGGCTGCCAGTGACCCCATGCGTGGTGCGAATCCGCAGACCGGTCCTTGCACTCTGTACCTCTACGGCGGCAACAACGGTGCTGCTAACCCCGTATCCCAGACCCCCCTGTTCTCGACGGTTAACGTTCGTCCCGGCGGCATGTACCTCATGACCCTCCAGGACGGCGGCGTTGTGAAGGGACCTGCTGGGCAGGATGACGGTGCGCTTGAGAGCGCTCCCGGCTTCCAGGGCTATGGCATCGCGTCCTGCGAATTCCAGTACGCTCACGGCTATGCCTTCATTTCAGATGTGAACGCGCAGCAGCTTGCTCAGGGCTACCTGGCTCTGATCATTCCTGACCGCACGGGCTACATCGCCTGCAGTGAAGACAACGAGTCTGAGTACTGCCGCAATGCCGGTGGATGGCGTCGTGGTGAGTACGAAGAACGCCCGGCCAGCCCGTTCAATCTGGGCGCCGGTGCTGAACTCGGCGGCGAGCAACTGGTCCACTAAACCCAAACCCGCAGTTTCGGCTGCGAACCAGAAAGGGCGGATCCTTCGGGATCCGCCCTTTTTCACTTCAGGTGCGCAGGCTGGCGCCAACCTGCCTGTCTGCAGGCATCACGTCTAGCGTGGCAGCGGGTACTGGAGGGAATCGAGCAGCCACTCTCCGTTCTCGCGGACGGCATCCAGCAGCTTGCCGGTGAGCGAGTCCCTCTGGGAGAACAGCCTGTAACCCTCCGCGGGACGGAGGTATCCCTGGGCTCTCGCATCTTCCTTGATGGTCGCGTCCAAACCAATCTCCTCAGCCCGGCGAGCGTATCGCTTTCTGTTCTCCAGAAGAGCCTTCACCAGGAACGGCATCACCATCGAATAGTCCGCTTGCATGCTCTCAGTGGATTGCACGTAGGTGTCCTTGTCCACCTTGCCCCAGGTGACGGCCTCCGCGGGAGGGCAGGACGACAGGCTACCGTCGGTGACTGGGGCGGTGACAATCTGAACGTCAAATTCGTATCCTCGGACGTCGGGTAACCCCAGAATTTGGCCTAAGGCCGGCTCTGGCTGCAGGTTGTAGTTCTTTGGAACACCACCACCTAGAATCCACGTACCCAGGGCGAAGGGATCGTTATCGAACAAGCCCCAGCGATGGTACGCACAGGCTTCGAATACCTCTGCATGCAAGTCCAGCAAGAAGCCATGACGTGGAATCACTCCAGCCTCTCGCATGGCCCAAAGCTTCATGGAATTCAGGAAGACGCTGCCATCACCTGGCGCACCCACAAACACGGGAATGGCCATGCGGTGGCATGTCGCCAGTAGGCCCGGGGGTACACCGTTGGCTTGTTCCTGCCGCGCAAACCATGCGCCAAGGCGGTAGCGCAGCTCGGTGCCGGTCATCGGGTGCTGGAACTCCTCCAAGGCCAGCAAGGCGGTAAGAAAGCGATCCTGGTCAAGCAGCACGTCCTCATCAAAGGCCATGTCCGTCACCCGGATGGTCCGCTCATCTCGAAGGGCGGCATCGTCGCCAAAGATGGGCACTTCAAAGATCGGGTCCTTTGTGTGGCCCTGTAGGCTGCGGTGCCCATCGTGATAGCAAACGGCGTCGGTGGTGGAGAGATACGCAATCCACCCCGCTTCGAGCAAGGGAATGAGCCACGCCTGGTGCTGGCCGGAAACGGTCACCGGGCCGGCAATCGACATGGTAAGCGGGCATCCCATTCCGATGGCCCGGTCGAGTATGGTGTAAATCCGGCGCAAGTAGGCACCGCCAAAAGCGGGCAGGCAATGTTCGAACAATTCGGCAAGGGACTCGGTTTCGTCCACGCGGCGCACGCGCACAGCCCGGCGCGACGGCGCCTGTGCGTCGCACGGCGAACCTGAACAACCAGTGGGTTGGGGATCAACAGAGTGGGACATTCACTTGCGAAGCTAGCATAGTCCAGGCGTCCTGTGCCTTTCAACGGTGCACCCATCCAGGGTTCGTTTCGTAAACATCTGGGTTCGGTGACCCGAATCCGTCACATTTTTGCCCTTCAGTGTCGGAAACGTCGGAGTTCCGCCGGTTTGCACAGAACCCGGCCAGCGTTGCCCAATAGCAGCGAGTCAGGTAGAATAGGACATTGTGGCGTGTGTCTGGATGGCGGAGTTCGCCCTTAGGAGCCGCACAGCCTGCCAGCCGCTCCCGGCAACTGTGGCGGGAGTAACCCAGAGGAAGGAAGTTTCAGTATGGCAAAGGTTTGCGCAATCACGGGCAAGAAGCCCATTTCGGGGAACAACGTTTCTCACGCCAACAACAAGACCCGCCGCAAGTGGAATCCGAACCTCCACTGGAAGCGCTTCTGGATTCCCAGTGAGAACCGCTTCATCCGGCTGCGTGTTTCCACCTCGGCGATGAAGAACATTGATAAGAACGGCATCGAAGCGGTCCTTCGCGAAGCCGGTCTGCTAAAGAAGTAGGCTTCGGCGCAGCTTCAACTGCAACAGTCTCCAAGACAATAGCTCAGAACACCAAGGGCTCCGAGAGTAGGCCACAGGCCAAACCCGGAGCCCCTTTCCATTTGCCGCCTAGTTGGTTCGCCCCTGCCATTGTGCCGCCACCATCTCCGCCGCGGCCATCACCCGCAGGGTGTTCTCGCCGTAGATCTTCAGGATGTCCTGTTGTGAATACCCCTTCTCCAAGAGGGCGCGAGTGAGCGAGGGCCACATGGAGACATCGCTCAGTCCGGTGGGGACACAACCCACTCCGTCGAAATCGCTCCCAATCCCCACTGCATCTACTCCGGCGATCTTCGCTACGTGATCGATCTGGGCCACCACGTCCTCGAGCGTCGCTGGAACAACCGGATGGTCCCGGCGTACACTGCGGAACATTTCCTGGCGCGCCTGCCGCAGTTTTTCGGGGTCGTTCTTGTACTTCTCGCCAAGTTCCCGCATCGCCGCAATAAACGCCGGACGCGCCTGTTCCGATGCGTCCGCCGACTTCTGCGAGAGGAACTCGCAGCCAAAATTGATTTGCACCACCCCGCCCTTTTTCGCCAGTGCCACAATCATGACGTCGGTCATATTGCGAGGGATATTGGCCAATGCGCGCGCCGATGAATGGGACGCAAAGGGTGGTGCCTTGCTGGTTTCGATTACGTCCCAAAAGGTCTTGTCGGAGACGTGGGAAATATCCACCAGCATGCCCAACCGGTTCATTTCCGCCACCACCTGTTTGCCAAACGGGGAAAGCCCGTTGTTCGGCTTTTCGATGTCCCCTGAGGAATCCGCCCAATTGTTCGAATTTGAGTGGGTAAGCGTCATGTAGCGGATGCCCAGGTCGTAGAAGGCGCGCAGCAGACGAAGGCTGTCCTCGATGGCGTGGCCACCCTCGATGCCCATCAGCGCGGCGATCTTTCCCCGCTTGCGCGCTTCCCGGATGTCCGCCACGGAGGTAGCGAAGTGGAAGTCGTTGGGGTACTTGCCAATGATGTCGTGGCGGACCGTATCGATCATCTCCAGCGTCCGATTGGCTGCGCGATTACCATCCACGTAGGACGCTGCCACGTAGACTGCGAAGAACTGCGCACCCATCCCCCCCTTCTTCATGCGTGCAAGGTCGGTGTGACGCTCCGGGTTTGGCTCCCCGATGTCCATGCCTTCCACGGTGAAGCTAGTTACATCGTTGTGCGTATCAATCAGGATGGCGGACTTGTGGACCCGATCTACGTCCGCATCGGCGACGGCGCGGGTCTGGGTGCAAGCCACATTCGCCCACAGAAACAGTACGAGGCAGCAGGAACGAGTGCGCATTGAGGATGCCTCCGAATGGAATACCCGATTGTAGCGTCCCTTGACGAATCCGCCATTCAGAATTGCTTCTGCATTCGATTCGCGCCGCTTATGGTTTCGGCGCCGGTTGAAGGGTTAGGGTTCCGAAGTGCCGCAGATGCGTTCGCACTCCACGTGCGCCCGCCCACCAGTCTTCATGGTGAAAGTTGCCGAAGTTGCCCGTGCCCTTCTCCGGTTCGTCAAGGTCACCCAACGCAAGATTCAGCCCCACTTTGTGTGCGCCCCGGGATGGGTTCCAGAAGGCTCCTGGGGCGATCTCGACGCAGGGCTGGAAGCGTATCGCCCACTCAATCACGTAACCTCCCCCACCGGGCAGAACCTTTGCCACACAGCGCTGGGCGCCGGTTGTGATCCATTGCTGATAGGTA
Source organism: Bryobacterales bacterium (assembly GCA_026129915.1). Taxonomy (GTDB): domain Bacteria; phylum Acidobacteriota; class Terriglobia; order Bryobacterales; family Bryobacteraceae; genus JACTMJ01. Next base: position 7,766 of record JAHCHD010000078.1, on the reverse strand, counting down.
TTCCACGCCGATTCGCTCGTGCGGGGTTCGCCCTCCAGCAATCCGCCCGTACCCACGCCGCCCAGCCTGGACTTGGTGAGGTTGCAGACCATCTGCCAACTGGAGCCGTCCCCTGCGACGCTTTCGTCAGCCTTCCAGCCATTGGGTGCGTTCAGCAGGATCTCCATCTCATCGCCAAACCAGGGGTAGCCGCGGGGGCTGAGTTCATGGGCCAGCGGATTGTTGGAGGGCAGCCAGCGCGGCGTATCGATGCCATAAAGCACGTCGTCCGTGACCACGAAGGCAAAGTAGAGTTGCTCGCCGTCATGCTTCACAAATCCGCGCAGCGAAAGGTCCTTGGGGTCGATTGTCGGGGAGAACTGAGCCACCCAGCCGTTTACGCCCTCAATGGGTGTTGCGTCCGCGTACTCGCCGGCCTCGACTACCCCGTCTACCACGGGAGCCCTGCCAAGCCACGCATCCATGTGTGGCTGTCGCACCGCAGGCAGCGTCACCGGGTCAGACGCGCTTGCTCCTGCAGCGCCCGCCAGGGCAAGCAGCGGCAGAAGCGCGAGCCCACGCAAGCCGCCTGTCACCCCTGCTGCACCGGGTTGCGCAGAATCCCGATGCCCTCGATTTCCACTTCGGCAATGTCCCCAGGCTTCATGGCGCTGGTTTGTCCGGGAGTTCCTGTATAAACGACATCGCCCGGGAATAGCGACATGTATTTGGTGACCTGGACGAGAATTGAGGGCAGATCGAAGATCAGGTCGGAGGTGCGCTGCTTCTGCATCGACTTGCCGTTCACGCGCATTTCCACCTGGAGGTTGCCGTAGTTTAGCCCGCGCGCAATGCAAGGGCCCAGCGGGCCGAAGGTGTCCGCGCCTTTAGCTCGCCACCACTGCAGGTCTTTATCGGCCCCGCCCTGCCAGTCTCGTTCAGAAACGTCGTTGCCGCAGGTCACGCCGAAGATTGCCGCCTCAGCCTGAGCGCGAGTGGCCCGGTGCAGTGGCTTTCCAACCACAATGACGATTTCCGCCTCGAAATGTACGTTCTTCGCGTCCGGCGGGATCACAATCGGGTCGCCCGGGTTCTGCAGGCAGGTGATGGGTTTGAAGAAAATCTCGGGCCGTGTCGGTATGGGGGCATTGCCGAGATGGCTGCGATAGTTCAGCCCGCAGGCGAGGACCTGCTTTGGCTCACATGGGAACAGCAGCTTCACGTCCTTCGTTGCCACGGTGGAACTCGCCGGGCGGTGGTCGCCAAAAAGCGGTCCGGTGATGGGGCGAATCTGCTCCCCTTCCAGCAGGCCATACTGAGTGGATCCACTGTGTGTGAACCGGACGTAGCGGCGGACGGCCGAACTTCCACCCTGCGCGGAAGCCGCACTATTTGCCAGAGCGACCGCGCCAAGCCCCAGCGCGCCACGGAATAAGTCTCTACGGCCAGTCTGCATGAAATGCCCTCCCCAGTGGGTGTTCGAAGGGACCGCATGGCGAGCCCTCGCTCCGGGCATCATAACAGAACGGCAGGGGTATCTGGACGCGATCCTACGGCACGAGACAGCGCAACACGAAATACCGCGTGCAGTTCCACCGCCTCAGCCTGTCGCACCTACTCGGTGGGCATCGCGGCGCAAATGCGGGCAACGCGCTCGGCGTTCTCTCGCATTTCGTTGGCGAACTTCGGGAACATGCCTACGATCACGGCGTCGCTGGGCTTAATGTGTTCCAGGGTATAGGTGAACGCGGCGTCGATCATTTCTGGTCTGTTAATGAGCCGTCCCGCGCCAAGCAGTTTGAAGGCGAAGCAGGGCTTTCGGGTCTGCCGGACCATCGCGGTCATGCGTTCCGGGTCACGTTCCATGAAAGTCTCGGGCAACGGAGATTCACCGAACTCCGTACGGGCATCCTCCCGGGATCGGGTGACGTGGTAGAGGCAGGTCATGTAGTAATCCACGCGCCAGCCTTTGCGTTCGATAAAATCCACCACCGCTGGATTGTGCGTGGACACGCCTCCCGGCAATCCGGCATCCTGAACTGCCTTCACGAAGTCGTGCACAAGATCCATCCGCCCTTCGCGGAAGCGATCATCCGTGCGGTTGCCATGATGTGCGACTCCTAAGGGCTTCAGCTTGGCCACCTCCTTAATGAGGGACCAGTCCTTCATCAGTGCAAAATCACCCAGCAGCAGGAAGTGCATCTTGCCACCTTCGGCGCGGTAACGCTTCAAATCCTCCATGGTGGGTTCGTTGTAGTGGACCTGCCAAGTGTTGATGCCCGCGGCCTCCGCCCGGTGCAGAGTTTCCACGCGGCGTTCCTGCGTCATCCACTCGCGCATCAGCTTGTCGAAGATCACGTTCACATGTGAATAGCCGTAGAGCGGGTTTGAGCCAATCACCAGCCGCGTGATCTCCTTACCGAAGAAACGGACGCGGGGCAGGGCAACCGGTGTTTCCGCTGGCGCTGGATCTGTGGAGGCTGCCTTAGATGTCGACAGCCCGGAGGCAGCGGCGGCAGTTGCCAGGAAGCCGCGACGGGAAGAGGCGGGCGTGGGCATGAATCACCACCTACTAAGATCTGATACTCCGATTATCAGACACAGAAGTGCGGCTTGCCAAGCAACAAGAACCCCGGGCCGCCGCCAAAGGCGATTGGCTGAAGCCCGGGCGGCTACTGCCGATATGCCCGGGCATGGCAACTTACAGGGTGGCCGCGAGGGATGCGGGCAAGTGAACGATACTCGGGCCGCCTCCGGGATTCCGCAGGAAGCGGCCGGCGCCATGATCGCTTTCGGCCAAACTTCTCGCTCTATTTTTTCCAGGCAGTCACGGTAATTTCGATTCGTGCCGGGCCTACCAGTTCCTTCACGCCCACCGTTGTGCGTGCGGGAAAAGGCTTTGAGAAGTAGGTGGCGTACACCTCATTCATTGCCTGGAAGGTGCTCATGTCCGTCAGATAGACCTGTACGGCCACGGCATCGCTGAAGCTATATTTGGCGGTCTTTAGAATTTCACCGACATTTTCCAGACATTGCTTCACTTCGTCCTGGAACTTTTCGGGGTACTTTCCGTCAGGTGTTCGCCCTACCTGACCTGCGACATAGAGGACACCGCCGGCGAGAATACCGGGCGAATACGGACCGGCAATTTGTGCTCCAGCAGGGCTGATAGCCTGTTTTTGCTGGGCATTGGCGAAGATGCTGAGAAGCAGAACCAGGACGATGGGTAGGGACAAAGTGAGTGGACGCATGGTGTTAGGATACTTGATTCCAGGCGCGAAGGTACCGCAAACCACCCAAACTTCCGTACCATCAAGATTGAACCGAAAGTCCTATTGAATGTTTTTTCCCTATGGGCGATTCTGGGAACACCGAAGAGAATGAAATGAGACTGCAGGCAACAGCAATGGTTACTGAACAGACACCCAACCGTGCTCAGATCCGCGGACGTGAGAAGCGCTCGTCGATCCGGTTCCCGCTTGTGCGCGATGTACGGTTCAAGCGGTTAAGCATGCGAAACTCCGTTGAAATCGGACGTGGACAGACCATCGACATCAGCTCAAAGGGCGTTTACTTCACCAGTGACGTCTCCCTATCCGTAGGAGAGCGTCTCGAGCTGTCGATCAACTGGCCGGCGCAGCTTGATCAGAAGTTGCCGCTGCAACTTGTGACGCTAGGCCGCATCGTGCGCAGCGATAGCGGGCGCTACGCGATGGCGATTGAGCGCTACGAATTTCGCACGATGCGTGGCGCGCAGCACTAGGGGCGGGGAACTGGAACACAATCCAGTTCAATCCATCACTACGCGCGTGCAACCCGGCTCGTAGCCGCTTCCACGTATAATACGGGCAAGTGCCTGCAGGATGCGCCAGCGACTCTTCATTGCGGCCGGTTTGATACTGCTTGTCCTCTCGGCGACCTTCGTCGTTTGGCAAGGCTCCTTCACCTTCGGTGGGTATGGCCCTACCGATCTCAACCAGACTTTCCTCTTCTGGGCGATCTCGACAGTCGTCTTCCTCCTTACGCTTACTCTGGGATTCCTGCTGTTCCGCACGGCGCTGAAGCTCTATCTGGAGCGCAAGAGCAGCCGCGAGGGGTCGCGCATCAAGACCAAGCTGGTGGCAGGAGCAATCGGCTTGACCGTGCTTCCGGGGATCTTTCTGGTGCTCTTCAGCATTTCCGTGCTGAACTACAACCTTGACAAGTGGTTCAGCCGTCCGGGTGAGGGCATCAAGCAGCACCTCATCAATATTGGCGTGGCGCTGGACCGGGAAGCGGCGGACCGCGCCATGACCCAGGCCCATCTGCTGGCAGCGCAGGAAAGCCTGCGAGCGGCGATGCGCCACGGCAGCAATGCGTCGCGCACGCTCGCGCCACTCTGCGAACAGTTCCGTATTCCGGCTGCCACCATCGCGGACGCGGAGGATCGTCCACTCGGATCCTGCGGTGACCCGGAGCAACTAATTCCCGTATCCGGCAAGCGCGCCATTGCACGCATTTCCGCCATGCAGGGCGAACGGGTGATGGGTTACGTAACCGTGGCTTCGAAGCTGCCCATGGATCTGGCTGAGCAACAGTCCGCCATCATCCGCTACCTGCGCGACTACGATCAGCTTTCCATCGACCGCCGGGCTTGGCGCGCATTCTATCTGCAGTTGATGAGCCTGCTGACACTGTTCGTCCTATTCATCGCCATCTGGGTGGCACTGCTGCTGGCCAAACAGATCAGTACGCCCATAGCGGCACTGCTGCACGCCGCGGGCGAGGTGCGAATGGGAAACCTCCGCTACAGGGTGTATATCCCCGCCAATGATGAACTGGCCTCCCTGGTGCGCGGCTTCAACGAAATGACAGAGGATCTCGAAGCAAGCGCACTGGAGCTCGAGCGCCGCCGGCGCTTTATGGAGACAATTCTCGAAAGCATTCCCACAGCAGTGCTTTCCGTAACCTCCGATGGGGTGATTCAGCGGATGAACTCCGCCTTCCGCCAGATGTTTCCTCGTGTCGTGGTCGATAAGGCCAGCAGCCTAGAGGATGCCTTTTCCGCGGAGGATGTCGCGGAACTGCGCTATCTAATGAACCGGGCAGCGCGCACCGCCGTGGCCTCCAGGCAGTGGGAGTACATGATCGACGGCAGTTTGCGCAACATCAGCGTCACTGTGGCGGCCATTGACCGCAAGCCCCGCACGGGTTTTGTGATTGTGCTGGAGGACACTACGGAATTGCTGCGGGCGCAAAAGGCTGCGGCCTGGCACGAAGTTGCCCGGCGCGTGGCACACGAAATCAAGAACCCACTCACGCCTATTTCGCTGTCCGCGGACCGTATCCGCCGCAAAGTCGACCGTGCAGGACTGGACGGAGACACCACAAGGATCATACGCGAGTGCGCGGACATCATCGGCCGGGAAGCTGACTCCGTGCGCATGCTGGTGGATGAGTTTGCCCAGTTTGCCCGCATGCCCAGCGCGCAATTGCGGCCGATCGACGTCAACGATGTAGTGGAGGATGCCCTAGGGGTGTTCCAGGGGCGGCTGGAGCAGGTACAGATGCACATCCAACTGGCACCCGGACTTCCGAGGGTGGAAGCTGACCCGGAGCAGTTCAAGCGCGTGATCGTAAACCTGGTGGACAACGCGGTGGAGGCAATGGCTGAGAGCGCGGTGAAGCGCATCAGTGTAGCCACCGCGCTGCTCCCCGGCAATCGGGTGGAGCTGACGATAGCAGATACCGGCTGTGGCGTGTCTGACGACGATAAGACCAAGCTCTTCGTGCCCTATTACTCCACCAAGGGGCGTGGCAGCGGGCTGGGGCTCGCGATCGTCAACCATATTCTGGAAGATCACCACGCAGTCATTCGCGTAGAGGACAATCAGACTGTGGGTACACGATTCGTTATCGAACTTCCCGCTTACCAGCCGGATACACAAACGGCGCCTGCGGAGGCCAGCCGGGCATGAGCACCCCGCGCATTCTGGTGGTGGATGACGAGACCGCGATCCGCACTACTCTCTGCGGAGTGCTCGAAGACGAAGGGTACGCCTGTTCGGCCGTGTCCACCGGTGAGGAATGTCTCGAACGCCTCCAGCAGGAGAGCTTCGCTGTTGTGTTGCTCGATATCTGGCTACCGGGTATTGATGGCCTTGAAACCCTGCTCCAGTTGCAGCAGTTGCCGCTTGAAAGCCGTCCGGCGGTGGTGATGATCTCCGGCCACGGGACGATTGAATCGGCCGTGCGCGCCACGAAGTACGGCGCCTTCGATTTCCTCGAGAAGCCACTTACGATCGACAAGGTTGCCCTGGCGGTAAAGAACGCCGTACAAGTGCGTGAGCTTGAGCTCGAAAACCGCCGGCTCCGGGACGACGAACTGGAACGCTACCGGATTCTGGGGGATAGCGTCTCGATGAAAGCCTTGCGCCAGCAGCTACAGTTGATGGCGGCTACCAAGGGTCGGGTACTGATCTATGGAGAGAGCGGAACCGGCAAGGAACTGGTGGCCCGGGCGTTGCACGCGCAGAGTCCCCGCGCGGGTAGGCCCTTCGTGGAAGTGAACTGCGCGGCGATTCCAGAAGACATGATCGAGAGCGAGCTCTATGGGGAGCGCAACCGCAACTTGCCTCCGCCTCACCACGAGAAGCTTGGCAAGTTTGAGCGCGCCGAAGGGGGCACGCTGTTTCTGGATGAAGTAGGCGATATGAGCCTGCGCACGCAGGCGAAGTTGCTAAGGGTGCTGGACGAACATCGCGTGGAGCCGCTGGGTGCGCAGGAGGCGGTGCATGTGGATGTGCGTGTAGTGGCCTCTACCAACAAGAATCTGGAGCAGGAGATCGAGCGCGGCAATTTCCGAGAGGATCTCTTCTACCGGCTGAACGTGATTCCCTTTGTGGTGCCGCCTTTGCGGGAGCGACGCGAGGACATCCCCGTGCTATGCGAGCACTTCCTGAACCACTTCACATCGTCCTATGGGCGCAAGGCGAAGCTGCTGCTGCCGGACGCCCTGCAGTTGCTGCTTGAACATTCCTGGCCCGGCAACGTGAGGGAACTTCGGAACCTGATGGAGCGCATCGCCATCCTGCACCCTGGGCTTGAGGTGGCTGCGAAGCATATTCCGCTCGACCGCACCCGCCGCGCGGATGCCCATAGTGATCGGTTCGTGGGCAGCCTGCAGGAGGTTCGTTCGCGGATTGAGCGCGAGTACATCCTGAAGAAGCTCGAAGAAACAGGCGGTAACGTTTCGAAGACGGCTGAACTGCTTGGCCTCGAACGCAGTAATCTCTACCGGAAGATGCGCTCTCTAGGTATTGCTACCAAGGAATAGAGCCTCGGTTCTCAGAGAATCGAATCGCTTGCGCCAGGCTGCCGCGAAAAGCGTCTCCCAACGAGGAGAGAGGCCCCGGTCTGGGAACCGGGGCCTCTATGAGGGGCTATGCAGTGGGCTGGGTCCCACTGCTGGGGATGCTATTAAGTCAGATGATGACTTACTGTTGATCTAATCCTAGCATTCAAGAGTTTCACGTCGCAATACCTTTTTGCATTTTTTTCAAAAAAAGTTGCTTTTCAAGTCCAGATGCCCAGGACGCGTGCCGAACAAGCGGATTTGTTACGATTGCAGAGGCAGGAGACCCCCGTGGTTCTTTCGGACGTCGACATCAAGAAGTACATCGAAGCGGGGAAAATCCGCTTTCAGCCCGCCCTTTCGCCCGAGCAGTTTGGAAGCTGTTCGGTGGATTTACGGCTGGGCAACGAGTTCAACGTCTTTGAATATCAGCGGTATCCGTTCGTGGACCTTC